>JAUYDG010000072.1 GCA_030691925.1 Nanobdellota archaeon | reverse complement strand
CAGCGCGCCTATTCCTTTCTTTATCCCTGCAGCAGTCTGCTTGACTACATATTCTCCGAATGCGCCTACCGTTGCGCCAGTCGGGTTGTCTTGCGTTACGTTTTCTTTTAGGTATTTCTTTAAGAAGTCCCCACCTTGCTTTATCAGCAACCCTTTCAATCCTGAAGCTTTCTCCGCAACGGCTTTTGCCGCTTCACTTTCCGATGATCCTTGTATTTTTTTCAGCCCTTCATTAGCTTCTTGAATCAGCTCCTTTTTTATTTTTTTAAATTTTTCAGTTATTGACATTTTAGCCCCCTAATATTTAATTATTTCTTGGTGGTAACGACATGAGGGTAGTATATAAACCTTTCGCTTACATACTTCTTATTAGTGGTAACAAAAATTTTGAGCTGTTTACGACGCTGTTCAGCAACACAAGTCTCAGAACTCTTGAAAAAAGGATTATTTCTCCATCATCTTACGCAAGGCAGGATACATGTCCATCATGTGCTTTTGCGCAATCTCTTCGTTCAGCCTGTAGATTATCATGACTGCCAAGAGTATACCTGTACCCCTGCTAAGGGCCCCCATCAAGTCGGCAGAAGCTGCCAAGAAACCGACCAGGATAGCACCCATTATTGTCAAAGGGAAAATGTACCTGTTAAGGATGGCCTCCAAAACCCTCGGGTCTCTCCTGAAGCCAGGTATCTGCAAGCCAGAAGCCATCATCTGATTCGCCTGGCTCCTCGCATCCATGCCGGCAGTCTGCACCCAGAATATCGAAAACACAACCGAACCGCCGATCATGAACAAGGCATAAGCAGCAGCATGAGCCAAATCAGCCCAGACAAAAGAGCCCGTTATGATATTCTCAACAAGATTAGGGGAATAAATCCATGCGATCAATCCAGTGGCGGGAGCGTTGCCAGAAAAAGTCCCAAAAAGGGGATAACCCCAGTTCTCCAAAAGCCGGGCCCAGAGCTGGATGTTAGCCATCAAAGCAGAAACTAGGATTACAGGAATGTTCGAAGTATAGATGAAATGCAAAGGCCACCTGATGCCATGGCCCCTTATCCTGCCGAACGACAAAGGAATCTCTATCTTCATAGACTGGCCATAGATGGAAAAAACGAAAACAACCACTGTAGCAACAATAGCCATCAGAGCAAGACTTGCGCCAGCAGGGTTCCTACCTATCAGCGATATGAACAGCACCCAAACCTTACCGACCGGAGCCTGGGAAGACCCGAAAGCCAACGTTCCTGCAGTAGTCAAAGGAGAGAATGCTTGCACCATTATCTCAGCAGAAACACCTGCAGCGATGAACAATGAAATACCGGATCCGAAGCCCCACTTGTTGATAACCTCATCCATGTACAAGACAAGCAGGCCTCCAATAAACAGCTGGCCGATGAGTATGAACTGTACCGTCGTGAACATGCTGGGAGACAAAGCGCTTGAAGGTGCAAGGCCGCCCATGAAAACGTAAATCAAACCCTCAAACACTATAAAAAATATTGCCAAAACCTTCTGCAGTCCTTGAAACATAACCCTGCCTTCATGGCTGTTAGTATCAAGCTTAAGCATGCCTGACCCTTTCAGCAACTGCAAAACTATCGAAGCAGTAACTATAGGCCCGATACCCAAAGACATCAAAGAGCCGAACTTGGCGCCAAGGATGATAGACAAGTATTCGAACTGAGACAATGCGTTCTGGCCCAAGCCCCAAAGAGGGATAGAAGAAAGGACGTAAAAAGAAATCAGGATTACAAGAGTCCACTTCAGCTTTTCATTGAACGGAAGCCTACGCTGAGCAGGACCTTTAACCTCAGGCAGACTCGTCAGGATGTCTTTCCATTCCATGCATTTACCACTTTTTTATTCCTATTCCGGAATTATGACTTCTCCGCCCAGCTTCTTGACCCTCTCAATCGCTTTCTTCGAAGCTGACCCGGCAGTGATTATGAACTTCTTCGTGAGCTTGCCAGAGCCCAGCAGCTTGTCATAGCCGAGGTCCTTCAAGTTCACAACATATCCTTTATCTCCCTCACTTATTAACTTTTTCGCAAGGAGGTTATGCACCTGCTCCTCGATATATGAAACGTTAACAGCACTAACAGACTTAGCGTTGTGCTTGAAAAAGCCTTTCTTTCCAAAGTAAGTATTACCATACTCCTTTAATATAAATGATTTTCTCTGGCCAGCCCTCTTACCGCTGCCAGCCATTCCCCTGCCGCCCCTGTTGCCTGCGCCCCTGTGCTTCTTCTTCGAGCCCCATCCGTGAGTCGTATGTGCCCTCTGCTTCACAACCTTCTTCCTTCTGTTGACTGGCATCTTCAAATCATCCTCATCACAAGCTCGTTTATCTTATCTTTCCTGTAGCCTAAAGCACCGCCCATGCTGAACGGCTGCTTAATGCCTTTCCTCTCGAAACCGTGCAAAGGAGGATGAAGCTTGAAGAAAGTTTTCAAGCCAGGAATGTCCTTAAGCTCTTTCTTGAATCCGAAAAACTCCTTGGTGAAACCATCAAAATCCAGCTGGGTCTTGTCTTTTAAGTACTGCTCAGTCAAATGCTGCTTGCCAGGAAGCTTGCCCCTCTTCTTGATAAGCTCCTTGAAAGTTCCCTCGTCAATCTCCCCCCAAGTAACGAAATCCTTGACCTTAGATATCATGCCGATGAAAGTCTGGCTGCTAGGCACAACCGTGCAGCTGTTCTTCTTGTAGAGCCTCAGCATCTTCAAAGTGTCCTCTATGCCCTGCTTTAGCTTACACTCGCCTCTAACCCGGACAACCACAATCCTCTTCGATTCAGCTGTACTCGCTTCAGACATTTCTACCTTCCACAATTCCAAACTTTTTGATATAGTCAGGCAAAACCCTGACACTGGTTAACTGTTTAAGCGCTGAAAAGCATGCCTTGATAAGGTTCATCTTCGTAACGGTCTGCCCTCTTGTTTTTGAATAAACATCCTTTATGCCCGCGAGCATAAGCATCTTCTGGCACTCTTTTTCTATCCTTAAACTGCTCCCCTTAGGCGCAGGCATGATAACCAGCCTTACGCTTCCGCACCTTCCCTTGACCTTGAAAGGTATTGAGTGAGGTCCTGAGCATGAACACTCCCATGAGCCGCAGCCCCTTTTAATCCTTATCAGATTAAGCTTGGCCTGCCTTATAGCTTTATCACGAGAAGGCATAGTCTCTCTAGCACTGCCTACACCTAGGCCAACGTATCCGTCCTTGTTGCCTATGAGCGCTACCGCGGTAAATTTCGGCTTGTTTCCTTCGCAAGTCTTCTTCTGAGTCTGCCTCCAGATAGTCCTTTTTCCACCTCCGAACTTACCTCTAGACTGACCAACCATTACTAAGGCTGTCTCAGTGTTCGGCAGCAGAGCGTCTACTATCTCTGATTCCAAGATCGTAAGGCATTTATCGAATATCTGGGCTATGTCAGCTATCTCGCCAGCCTTGACCTTCCTGCCCAGCTCGGTTTTCGGGCTCCAGTTTTCAAGGTTTACTGCGCCTGGCCCCCGTTTCTCTTCCTTTTGTTTACTAATCTCCACAGTTTTAACCTCTACAGCTTCTTGTACAACTTCCTTAACTAAATCCCTAACCATTTTTATGCTCCTTTCATGATCTTATTCTTGACTTCATCAAAATTTTTTGTGACCTCTTTAGGATCGAACTTTGTGAATTTAGTGACGCTATTCGATGCTATGTGCTTGCCGGCAATCCTGTCTGCCGACGGAAAAATATCCTCTGAATGCGGAATGTCCATCCCTGCATCAACAGCCCCTTTAAGGGCAGCGTAGATAACCGAGCCTTTGATAGAAGGGTACATCCCCGTATCAACAACAGCTTCCTTGATGCCTGCCTTCTTCGCCTTCAGACCGCATAGCATGCCCGTCAAGTAAGACGCAGGTATGTTCCTCTTCGCACCTTTCCAACCGTATTTTTTAAGCTCGCTGGTATGAGCTGAGACTATGATCCTGTCACCGTCCATGTTGAACTCCACCATCTGGACCGTGACGTTCTTATTCGTTCTCCTGATTACCATCCTGATCTTTCTCGAGGCTACAAGCCTCATCCTCTTATTATAATTCGTCTTCCTTTCCCTTTTCCTTCTGAATGGTATTATCATATTTTCTCCTGCTTAGGCGTTTCTTTCTTGATGTTTTTAAACACTCCCTGCTCTGCCAGGTACAGCAGCACGTGCCTTCTGCTCCTGAAAAATCCGCCTTTTGATCTCCTGTAAAGCACCCTGTAAAATTTCGGGTTGATTATTTTTTTCTCCCTAAGAGTTTTTAACAGTTTCCTCTGCAGCCTTATCCTGGCCATCCAGTCGCTCTTCGAAGGCTTCCTCGCGTTAAACGTGCCTTTCCTCGAGCCAGGGCCTTGCTGCCTCCCTTTCCTTTTTTGAAGGGCTTTTTTTCTCCTTCTGAAACCTGAGATGCCTGTCTTCGGCCTGGCCTGGATTGCTAGGTCATTTATCAGCCCGCTTATGTCTTTTTTCGTTATGGCTTCCTTGACCTCTTCCAGCCTGTCATTATCAAACCATACCCTGCTCTTCCCTACCTTGAGGAGCTGCGCTGCAAGCCTTCTTTGTGATTTTAATTGCATCTTTTAACCTCATACAGCCTGTTGCATTGATCTCTTCCTAGCCTCTTCTTTTGCCCTGTCTTCGGCCTCTTTATTCTGTTCTTCTTCTGTTTTTTTCTCTTCTTCCTTTTTCTTCTCTTCTGCCCTCTTGACAGCCTCTTCTTTTGATTTTTTCTTCTCTTCTTCCTTCTGCTTTGACTCTTCTTTCTTTGCCAGGAATTTTTCTTCAGACTTTTTGATAAACTCGTCGATGTTTTTAACATTCAATATGGTAACCTTAATCTCTTTTGCTTTTTTAAAAATACCGATTTTTTTCCTTAAACCGACGGTGCCGCCGATTATCGCACCTTCGTTCTTCTGGATGCCGTTCAAATCGTCTAAGCTGTGAACATTAACCTCTTTAAGCCCTTGGCGGGTGAGGCCCCTTACTATCTTTGGTGAAGAGTATCCCATCGAAGGCTGGAACTTATGGCCTTTCAATTTCAGCCTCATCTTGGAGTGCCTCCCTCTAGGCTGCCTCCAGTTCTTTTTCAGCTTGTCCTTTTTATAAGAGTCCTGCTTAATGAACTCAGGCTTCTTTTTCTTCATCCTGTTTCTCAGTTCCAAAGCTTCTTTTACGTCTTTCATTCTACCGGTATTCCTGCCCTTTCTATCACGTAGCATCCGTCCTGGAACACTCTCCTGTCCCTGTTGGTTATCCTCGTAGCCTGCTCTATCCTCGCGGCAGTTGCTGACACGCTCTCCTTGTCTATACCTTCCACGACGATTATGCTGCCGTCAACCTTAACGTGGACTCCTGGAAATATTTTCGACTTCCGAGGTATTTTTTCACCTAAAAAGTTTTTGATCACGACCTCGTCTTTCTCTACTGAAACGCTCATCGGAAAGTGGCTGAAGCACATCTTCAGCTTGTAAGTGAACCCTGCCCTGACGCCTTCCATCAGGTTCTTGATATGAGCTACGAATGAGTATAACATTGTCTTTTCCCTTTTTTTCGCTTTCTTGCAAGCAATCTCTATTTCAGTGTCGCTTTTCTTGGATATCACTATTTTAGGGTGTGAAATATTCTTTTCATTCTCTCCCTTGGGGCCTTTCGCTTTTACTATGCTGCCGGCTATCTCAACCGTGACCCCTTCAGGGATTACTATTTTTTCCGTTATCTGCTGCAGCATTTTCAGTAAACGTAAGCTATGAGCTTCCCCCCCATCTTTTTCTCTTTGACATCTATGTGCGTCATCAGCCCTTTTGATGTAGATACGATGAGTATCCCGAAATCCTTGGCAGGCAAGTACCTTTTTTCGAATTTTTCGAATTCGTCCTTCCTCACTGAAAACCTCGGCTTTATGGCACCGCACTTGTTGATCTTACCTAGCAGGTTTATCTTGACTATCTTGCCTTTCCCGTCTTCTATAACTTCGAAAGCCCCTAAGTAACCTTTGTCGTGCATTATCGTCAGCACATCCTTGAGGAGCTTTGAGAAAGGCTTTGCTGTGCAAAACTCTCTCCCGATCTTTTCTGCGTTTATTATGTTTGATAACGCGATTGATAGTGTGTCATGCATCATTTTCTTTCCACCTTAGCTGTATTTTTTCCATCCTATACTCTTGGCTATTTCCCTGAAGCATCTCCTGCACAGGTTAAGCTTGTACTTTCCGATATGCCCTCTGGGGTTGCCGCACCTTACGCATTTCTTGGTGTTCTTGCCGCATTTTCTTGGCTTCGGCGAGTTGTGCTTTATGAACTTTTGCAGCTTAACCGGCTTGTTCTTCAGCTGCTTGAACATTTTTGTATGGCTGCTGGTTGTCATTTTATTCTCCCACCGCTATATTGAATTCTTTCCTCATGAATCCCATGGCTTCTTCCCTCGATATCCTGTGCTTTGCAGGAATCTTCTTCCTTTTCAGCCTTCTTTCCTTTATCCTGAAACCTGCCCTTTTCAGGGTCACGGCAACGTCAAAACCTATGACTCCCACTTCTGCATCGTACTTTATACCGGGAACGTCAAGGTATTCCTTTATCCCGAAAGCCAGGTTTCCCTGCTTGTCAAACTTGTATTCGTCAAGCCTGTTCCCGACGCCTTGGAGCAGCCGCTTCAGCAGCTCTTTTGCCTTTTCGCCCCGCAAAGTTACCTTGCATCCTATCTCCAGGCCAGGCCTTATCTTCCATGTAGGTATCCTCTTCTGGGTAGTAGTTTGGACGGACTTCATCCCTGAGATGGTGTTCAAAAGCTTCTTGGCTTTCTCAAGCCTGTCGCCAGGCTCTCCAGTCCCGATGTTCAGGGTGATCTTGTCTATCTTTATCGTCCTCATTTATCTTCTCCCAAGGATATTGAATCGTCTATTATGAATGCGAAGTGCTTTGACGTCTCGAACGTCTTGTTCTTGGACTTTACGGTTATTGTAGGGTTCCTGAAAACCTGCTTCACGTCTTCGATAGTGCCTGACATGCCCTTGTACTTCCCTTCAACTATGTACACCTTGGCGCCCTTGCCGAATTTGATGTGATTCTTTATCGCCCATGTGTCGCCCATCGAAAGCATCAAGGTGTCTCCTACTTTAAAGCCATCCTTCTCAACTATCATGCACCTTCCGTCGCTAAGGTTGAGCTGAGTCTTCTTACCTTTTATCGTCGTTTTGCCTGTTATCTTTGAAGGCTTAATCTTCGATTCCTCTTCAGATATCTTATGCAGCATGAACTTCCCTTTAGCAGTGTACAATACCCTGAAATGCTCTTTCTTTATAGGTATGTCCAAAACATCCATGACTCCAACAGGGAACCTGTGGTCTTTCCTGGCCTTCTTGTTCACCAGCACTTTCCCGTCGTAAAGCAGCTTCTTGACTTCAAATGCTGTCTTCGCCTGTCTCAAAAGGTTTTGCAGCAAGAGATTTATCGTGATGCATTTCATCAGGGCATGAGGACCCGGGCTAGGCCTGGCTATCCACTT
>JAUYDG010000036.1 GCA_030691925.1 Nanobdellota archaeon | reverse complement strand
CCTTTTCTTCTCCAGGCCTAATGAGAACTTATGAAGGCAGTCTTTGCAGAAATATCTCTGCTTGTTCACCCTTTTTAGCCTTCGGAAGCCTTTCCTGGCAACATTATTACGGCTGCAGTACGGGCATCTTACCTCTCCCATCAGCTTCTGGATTTTTTTCCCTGTTTATAAAACCGTAGGGCAGATTTTCCGGAAAAATGAAAACTGCAAATCCGGAAATCCTTCCGTTTTTTGCAGTTTTTTGAAGCTTTATGAAGAAACCTGGTGGGCGGGTGTCTACAAATCCATAAAATGTAGTCACCTATTTAGTCTGCGTTTTAGAATCTTATACTCTTTTAGGATAAGTTCTATCGTGGGGCGTATGTTCCCTGTGTTTTGGTAGTCTTGGATTGAGGCATAGTATTCCCGTCTGTTTTCGAGGCCGATATTGACAGGGGGGAGGTTATGCTTTAATAGGATATTGTTTAACAGCAGTCTCCCTATTCTTCCGTTGCCATCTTGAAATGGGTGGATAACTTCAAATTGGTTGTGGACAACTGCTGCCAAGACTAATGGTGAGAATTTCTTTTTGTTTTTATCGTACCACACAATCAATTCCTTGAGTAAGCCTATAATCTTATTTGAGGGGGCTCCAACATGCACTATCTTGCCCAAACTGTCCTTTATTACTACTTCAGTCCCTTTTGCCCTAAATTTGCCCGCAAAGTTTTTAGAATTCTTAAAAATGATATTGTGGAGCTTTTTAATAAGCTCTAATGAGATATGAATTCTTGTTTTTCTTATTTCCTTTATAGCTTCTGCAACACCATAAGTTTCGGATATTTCAGGCTTAGGGGCGTCAATCGGCCATTTATCTTCTTGGAGGATATCTTTTACCTCATTGAATCTGATAGTGGACCCTTCTATGGCATTAGTGTTATACGTGAATATTTCTGTAAATTTTTGCCATTCCTCTTCTGATAAGTGCAGTATTTTAATTGGGCCTTTCGCTTCTAATGTTCTCAATAGGTTAACTTCTTCCTTTGAAAGTAAGTGTTTTAAAGGATTTTTAATTCTCCTGTAACTCTCAATCTGTTGCTTAATAAGCTCTTCCGCCCTCTTTTTAAGCATGCCCAGTTTTTTCTTTGGCAAGTCCGCCCCTAAATATCTCCTGATCTTTCTAACTTTTTTACCTTCCCTGAGCGAGTGCGCAAGATAATACTTTTTTCTTTTTCCAACTTTCCTAATTTCAATGTTCATATTAGGCTATAAGGTGACTACATTTATAAATATTATTATTTTAAGTGACTACAAATAAAGAGGGGATGTTTTTTTACGACGATAACCTACGAACCCTGAGGGAACGTTCAACATTATGTTAAGGAGTTACGTGAACCACAAAGAGCCCTCAGCTTTTTCCAGAGAACCTTATTAAGAAAGCGTTACGTTTTCGTCAGTTTTCTTGTCTATTGTCTCGTATTCTTTCAGGTGCTTGAACTTAGAAGGCACCAGCAGGTATAACAGCTCGAAGTCGAGCATGCCGAGAGGTTTCTTCGTTGCAAGGGTGTAAGGGAGCCTTACAAAGGCATCGAAGATGCAATAGTATCCATAAGCCTGTATCGCGTAGCCGCTGTAGCCTACAATGGGAATATCTTTGAAGAGCTCACCGCCGTAAATCTTTAACAGGCCTAGGCCTATTCCGAAGGCTGCGGAGTACAGGGTGAGCTTGTTCCTTTTCATGCCAACCTCATTTGTTAATGAGTCCTGCATCCTGTAAGGCAGGGAGCCGATGATGCGGTAGGCAAAGGTGAAATTAGCAGCAAACTTGGCAATGTTCTTGATGTGCTCGCCTTCCTTGTGCTCAGAGAACTTCAGGTAATCGACAACGTGCTTTCTTCCTTTCTTGAGAAAGCCTTTCCCGCTTACCTTGTCCTAGGCATCCTTTATCTTCTCTTCAAGCGACATTTTGTCATGGACCTTAGATTAGATTAGCCTAAAGAAGGGGATTTATTAATGTAACCCTTTTCCATAATCGGGACTTTTCTTTCCCGTTTTCGAGGCCTGACAGGCTGAATATGTCCGGAAATCCTTCCGTTTTTTCTAAGAAACGCATATAAACATTAGAAATCCAAAAAAAGGGCGAGAATGAAAACAAGGAAGTTTATAATCAAAAAAGAGTTGAAAAATTATGGTGTTATCCTGGAAGACATCAGGTCCTTGCTAGAAAGAGCAAAATTGCGAGCCTACAAGGCCGTAGATAACATAAGGGTCCAAACGTACTGGCAGGTTGGAGAGAGGATAGCAAGGGAGGAGTTTGAGCATAAAGGCAGAGCGGATTATGGTAAAAGAGTGATTGAATCGCTGGCAGATGATTTAAGATGTTCTAGAGCGATAATGTTTGAAATTGTCCAGTTTTACAGAGCTTACCCTATTGTCCACACACTGTATGGACAATTAAGCTGGTCCCATTATCGTGTACTAATAAAAATAAAGAACAAAGAAGAAAAAATCTTTTACGAGAACAGTTCAATAAGGAATAGCTGGAGTGTTAGAGAACTTAGAGAGCAAATAAAAAAACAAACGGCCAAGAAATATAAAAAAGTAGCTATGATAAAATTGTCGCCAAATGCGGCACAATTGCTGCCCCAAGACGTATTCAAGAATTCTTATGATTTCGATTTCTTGGAGCTAAAGCAAGATTTCAAAGAAAAGGACCTGAAAGACGCTTTGTTAAGCAGATTCGAAGCGTTTATCAAAGAACTAGGTTCAGACTTCTTTATCGGCAGAAGAGAAGTTCCAGTCCTTATAGGCGGTAATTATGACAAGGTTGATCTAGAGCTTTTCCATGCCGGGCTTATGTGCTACATTCTGGTAGAGATAAAGATTGAAGAATTCAAGCACTCTCATGCAAGCCAGATGTA
>JAUYDG010000077.1 GCA_030691925.1 Nanobdellota archaeon | reverse complement strand
TTTTCGTTTTTCTCTACTAGCGCTTTTATTACGAATTCTAGTTCGCCTTTTGCCGTTTGTGTAAGCTTTTCTAGTGGTATCTTGCCCAGTATGTGGTGTATCTTGTCCCTTTTGCCTTCTCCTATGTATGCATCTTCGTTTGGCTGGAGTGTAATCCCTTTTTTTGGTACAAGCTCTAGTAGAACGAAGTGTTCTTTACCCATAGCCTGGGCTATTGGCGTCTTCCTGTGCATCGGCCTCGTGTCGAACGGGTATCCGTTCGGAAGGAAATCCAGTATTATCGCGTATTCTTCTTTTGTTGGTTGTTTCATTTTTAATAAGCATTTTATTTTTGAAGCTCTTCCAGTATCTTTGCCAGGTCTTCTTGTTTGATTGTTATGTTTTCTCCTGTGAATAGCATTTTTAGGCTTTCTATCTCTTGGGGCATTATGTCCAGTATTTTTGCTATGTGCCTGTCTTTCAGCCTCGGGATGTTAAGGTTTAGTATTCTTTTTTTGATGTCTTCTGCGTCTTTGTGCTTTAGGCTTACGAAGGTGTTGAGGTATTCTACGGTCTTGGTTGCCTTTTTCGTCAGCTCTTTGTCCCTTTTTTTTATGGCTTCCAGTTTCTCTTTCAGGTCTACCTCGCTTATTGGTGTTTCGTTGAGTACTTTGAGGTTTGTCATTTTTTTTATGCCTTTTTTAGGTGGACGGGGTGCACTATCAGTGTCTTTTCTTTTCCGCCGTCTTTTATCATTACTTCATAGCATGATCCTTTTTTGTTTTTTATGACGCCTGTTTTTGAGTGGAATCTTGGGAAGTACATTCCTTGCTGTACTGCTGGCTCTGCGCTGAGCAGCACTCTTTCGCCTATCTTGAACTGCTGGAAGTAGTTCCTTATGCTGATTTTTCCCTTGTCTTTTGGGGATTTTTTCAGCTTGCTCCTAGTTTTACGCCTGAATCCGCCTATTCTTTGTGCCATTTTAACATTTCAAAGAATCTTCTGTTTATAAACTTTTTGTTAAAGTTGTTTGATTTTTGCCGTTAATTCGCTGAGCACTGTGTTTAGTGCGAAGAAAAGGTTTTTGTCGCTCGCTCTTGCCTCGTGTGTTGCGCCGTTCATCGTTATTTTTCCGCTGAGCTTCACTTCGTCTCCTGTTTTTTCCTCTAGGGTTATAGTCAGGTTTTCGAAAGCGCCTATGCCTTCCGCTATTTTCTTGGCATTGCTTCCTACGATTTTCTTTATTACCACCAGCTGTGCTGGCTCTGTGCTGTCGAATCCTTCTAGCTCTATGTTTCCGCCGAGTTTCATGTTGTAAAGATAAGTAGAATAGGGGGTTTTAAACTTTTCTGTTTTTGGGAAAGTTTTATAACTCTTGTTGCGCCTTTTTCCTTTATGAAGCGCGTAATACTTGATACCAATTTCTTGTTGGCTATCAGCCAGTTCCATATCGACGTGTTCTCAGAGCTTAAAAGGATCTGCAACTTCCCTTTTACAGTCTGCATCTTGGACAAGACTGTTGATGAGCTTAACAGCATAGTCTCCACGCCAGGCAAAAAGGACAAGGCCGCTGCCAGGTTGGTCCTGGAAATAATAAAGGGCAGGGCGGATATTATAAGTGCGGGAGATGGTTATGCTGATGACCTGCTAGTAAGGCTGGCGGATAAGGATACTGTAATAGCCACCCAGGATAGGGAGCTGAAAAAAAGGATAAATACTTTGATAATCACGATAAAACAGAAGAAGTACCTCATTTTCGAGAATGCTTGAGAGAAATCGAAAGTTTTAAAAATGGCTTTACAGCTTAAGGAACTAAAATGTTTTACGAAATGGAAGTAAGGGGCCATATAAGGGTGCCGCCGTCTTCTTTTGCAGAAGAAACGAAAGACGCGGTGCTGAAGAAGCTCAACGAGCAGTTTGATGGCTTCGTGTCTAAGGATATGGGGATAGTCATCGGTGTTTCTGAAGTCCTTTCTATAGGCGATGGCGTTATAATCCCTGGTGACGGCGCTGCTTATTACGATACTACCTTCAAGGTGTTGGCCTTTAAGCCAGAGCTTCAGGAAGTTGTCTTGGGCAAGATAACTGACATAACGGATTTCGGTGCCTTTATCGATATAGGGGCTATTGATGGGATGATTCATGTTTCTCAGACGATGGATGATTTTGTCAATTTCAGCAAGTCTAATGTTTTGACAGGGAAGGAGAGTAAGAAGGTTTTGAAGGTTGGTGATACTTGCAGGGCGAGGATAATTGCCATAAGCTTCAAAGAGGCGTTTAGCCCGAAGATAGGGCTTACTATGAGGCAGCCTATGCTCGGCAATCTTAAGTGGGTTGAGGAAGACTTGAAGAAGAAGTCAAAGCCTGTTAAGCCTAGCAAGAAGGAGAAGGGGGCTAAATAATGGGAAGGAAAGTCTGCAAGAAATGCAAGGTTTTTGTGAAAGGCGGCGAGTGCCCTATGTGCCATGGTAACCAGTTTTCTGAGAGTTGGCAGGGAAGGATAAACGTAATTGATGCTAACAAGTCTGATATTGCTAAGAAGATTAATGCTAAGGTTAAAGGGGAGTATGTGATTAAGGTAAGATGAACGCCAAGATTATAAGCGAGACTGATGCGCCTCTCATGTCGAGGAAGAGGCTGGATTTTGAGATTAATTATTCCGGCAGCAGGACTCCTTCGAAAGAGGAAGTCAGGAAGGCGATAGCCGCTGCCCAGAAGGTTAAAGAGGAACTAGTAGTCGTAAAGCATATCTATCCTGCGTTCGGCAGCTCTAAAGCCAAGGTTATAGCTCACGTTTACAATGCGCTCCAAGACGTTCAGAAGTTTGAGCCTAAGAAGAAGGAAAAGAAAGCTGGAACAGTTGCTGAGAAGCCGAAAGAGAAGAAAGGTGAGAAGTAAATGCCGAAGAAGAAAGTGAAGAACAAGAAGCCGAGCAAGAGGTACAGCAAGTACAAGGTTTCTGGAAGCAGCTTGGAGAGGAAGCCTAGTTGTCCTAGATGCGGTCCTGGTACATTTCTAGCGCAGCACAAGGATAGGCAGACGTGCGGAGCCTGCGGGTATACTGTTTTTACAGATAAGAAAAAATAGTTATGGAAGGATTCTATATTTTGTGCTTATCAAGGCCCATTCTATGAACAGGACTAGCAGCGCTAGCAGTGTGAAGACTGGTGAAGCATTGAATGAGACTCTTTGCTTGTTGAGCCTTACTATTTGCTGGTAAGCCCTTTCCAAGGATTCTTCGTCAGAAGCTGAGTAGTAGTTGCCTTCTGTGTTCAATGCTATGGTCTTCAGGCTTTCTTCGTCAAGCCGGGATATTGCTTCTCCTGCGAATGTTCCGCCTTCTGGTGTTCCTACCCCTATTGTGTGTATAGTTACCTTGTTTTCATTGGCGTAGCTTAAGGCGTCTTCTACAGGCACTCCGATGTTGCTCCTCCCGTCGGTTAACAGGACTAGCACCCTTGGCTTGGTTTCTTTTAGCAGCAGGTTTGTTGCGCTTATTATAGCCTCTCCCAAGTCTGTTCCTCCGTAGCTGGATATCTGTATACCTCTTATGACTTCTTTGACTTTTGAGTACTCTTCGCTGAGGTCTTGTTCTATGAAGCTTGCTCCTGAGAATGACACCACTCCTACCTTTGTGTCGGTGCCTACTAATTCTACGAATTTTACTGCGCTGCTTTTCGCGGCTTCTATTCTTGATGGTGAGAAGTCAGTTGCTGACATGCTCGTGCTTGCGTCTATTGCAAGTACGAAGCCTGCTTCGCTTGTCTGTCCGGAGTACCATATCACTGTTCCTGCTAGTGCTAGTGTTACGAAGAATAGTGCTGCGACTCTTATGAACAGGAGCATTATGTTTTTTGATAGGATCTCTTCTCCTGTGACCCTTGCTATCGCGTCAAAATTGGCGAACCTTAATGCTTTTCTTTTTTGGTGTTTTAGTGTGTAGAAGTGTATGGCTATCAGTAGTATTATGCTTATCAGGAACCATAGGTATTGCGGGTCTTTGAATATTATTTCCATCTTCTTTTCCTTGCCATGAACAGCTCTATTATCGGTTTTACGAATGATTCGTCTGTTCGTAAGCGTATGAGGTCTACGCTTGATTCTTTGGATATTCTTTCCAGATCTTTTTCCTGTTTTTCTACGTATGACTGGTATGATTCTCTTACGAGTTTTGAGTCTACTAATACCTCTCTGTGTGAGTAAGGGTCTGATATCAGCACCTGCCCTGTGTCCCTCGGGAGCGTTTCGTCCCTTGGGTCTCTTACCATCAGGCAGATGACGTCATGTTTTGTCGCTAGCCATTTTAGTGGCTTAGTCCAGGTGTCGTCTTTCATGCCTATGAAGTCGGATACTATGAATATTATTCCCCCTGGTTTTAGGAATGTTAGCGGGAATTTTAGTGCGTTGTAGAGGTCGAAGCCTCCGCCGTACGTGTCAGGGTTTGTAAGCTCCTTTGCCAGCCTGTAGAACTGCTTTTTTCCGGTTAAAGGGGGTACTTTTGTTGTGACATCTGAATTGAAGAACGCATAGCCTACTTTGTCTCCTGCTGATAATACTGCGCTTGCCAGCGCTATTACCATTTCTGCTACGTATTCGTTTTTTAGTTTTTCTGTTGACCCGAAGAGCATGCTGTTGCTCACGTCTATGAGGAAGAACACTTCTAGTTTTCTTTCTTCTACGTATTTTCTTACTAGTAGCTCTTTTGCTCTTGCTGATGCTTTCCAGTCTATCATGCTGGCGTCGTCGTCTAGGGTGTAGCTCCTGTAGGAGTCGAATTCTAGGCCTTTGCCTCGGAAGACTGAAACGTAGGTTTCTAAGAACTTTGTTGTCATCAGCAGGTTGATGATTACCCGAAGCTTTTTTACCGATGCTGGGATATCTACGTTTATTTTTCTTTTCCTTCTTTTTTCTGTCATGGTACTGGGACCTTGGCTAGGATTTCAGAAATTATGTCGTCAGTTTTTATGTTTTCCGCCTCGCCTTCGTAGTTTAGCAGTATCCTGTGCCTTAGCACGTCGTATGCTATGTTTTTCACGTTTTGT
>JAUYDG010000157.1 GCA_030691925.1 Nanobdellota archaeon | reverse complement strand
ACATGTCCTTCTTTGCACAGCCATAATAATTTTGTACGCGCATTAACATACTTCTTGGATAAGCATTTTCCACCCCTACTTTTAGATAGATTTTTCATTTCTCTAATAGACAATTTTTTAGTTTTTGATCTCATTTTTTTGTAATAAAAATTCAAATACTTTTTGATTTATAAACTCTTGCCACATATTTGTCGCGTTGTCCACTACTCTAAATTTCCGATGAAAAGAAAAGATTTTCGACTCTAATTCAGTTTTTATTTAATGAAAGTTCAGAAAGGAAGTTTTTTGACAGTTAAATATTTAAACTAATAACTTTCTTTATTTCTTATAATGAAAAGAGGTATACTGATTTTAATATTTATTTTATTATTAACTTGTTCTGTTAATGCTATGGTTGTAACATTAACATCGCCTGCAGATGGATTAATCATTAATAATACAGGAGGTTCTATAATTTTTCAGTGTAAAGTATCTTATACAATAGGCGAGGAAAATATAACGAGTCTCTCATTATATACAAATTTTCCTGGTTTTTGGAGCTCATCTGGTTCTAACAGTACTGCAGTTGATCCTAACACCGATATAAGCTTCTCAATAAGTACGGCGGATAAAGCAAATCAAACCTATGAGTGGAATTGTTTAGCAGAAGCTTTAGAGGGTGATCCTGTTTGGGCTGCTAGTAACTTTACATTTAATTTGTCTGAGGAGCCGGTACCTCCTTCTGCCCCAAATAATAATCCTACTTGCACTCTCTCTTCAAGTATTAATAAAACTACTAATGAAGATACAGGTGTAGATATTGACTCTAATCTAGGTTCTGGCTCTGATAGCGGAAATACGATTTCTTGTTCCGATCCTGATAGCGATGCCCTAACTTTTTCAATACACAGCCAAAGCGGTTCAGGAACTTATTCTCTCAGTAATTCTAACCTTTCTGTAATTGGTAATGCTAATGCTACAGGCGGGGCTTTAGCAACTATAAAAGTTCAAGATGCAAGAGGGGCTATAATTTATTTTGATTTAAGTACTACTTTTACTGCAGTTAATGACCCTCCTTTAGCTTCTGTGATACCTAACCAGAATTGGGATCAAGATAAGAATAAGACTATAGCCCTTAGTGAATATTTTTCTGATGTTGATGACTCGTCTTTGAATTATTCGTATGCTTTTAATTCTTCCAGCCCCCATATTAGTGCAGTGATAAAAGATGGTGGCGATGCTGTGTTAACTCCTGAAAATAGTTGGTATGGTTCTGAGGCTATAACTTTTACTGCTTATGACAGTGCTAATCTTAGTTTTACAAGCAATGAGGTTATACTGGCGGTTGGGGCGTCTAATGCCACGTCCAACAATCCGCCGAACATAGACACTTATAGCCCGCTTAGCAATCCTACGATATCTGTTGGGGAGTCTCAAACTTTTAGCATAACAAAGTCTGACTCTGACGGCGATTCTATGAACGTAACATGGTACGTGGATAATGTTGTCCAGGAAGGCAAGACGGGCAACAGTTTTGTTTACACAGCTTCCATTGTCGGCAGCTTTACGGTTAAGGTTGCTGTTTCTGATGGCAGCTTGTCAGATACCAACACCTGGGTTTTGACGGTGAAATCTGCAGGAATCACAACCAATAAGACGGCGCAGCCTGGAGAGGAGGAGGTGGGCAATAAGACCTTGGCTTGTGGAGATGGTGTTTGCGCTGAGGGTGAGGACCAGTTTAGCTGTTGTAAGGACTGCGGCTGTCCTGAAGGGTATGATTGTTATGAGCCGACTGGGAAGTGCAGGAAGGAAACGAAGTCCCAGAATACTATCCTTTTGATAATAGTAGCGTCAGTCTTCCTAGGCGGCGCAGGTGTGGGGCTTTATATTTATAAGAAGAAGCAGAATGAAGAAATATTCGGCAATCTTGCTAACATACCTTTTAAACTCCCGCCAAAAGAGGGGGGAGTAGAAGTTAAGGAAGAGGTGAAGTTCCAGAAGCCTACTGGAGCTGTTGTTAAAAAGGTGGAGGAGAAGCAGAAAACGGCTGCGGTGGAAAAACCTTTAAAAAAGGCCAAATCATCAAGCCAAGTGCTGTTAAAAAACTATGTCATACAGAACCTTAAGAAGGGTAAAACCTGGGAACAGTTAAAGGTAGAGTTACGTAGTGTTGGCTGGACTGATGAGCAGATAGATGAGGCTTATACGGCGGCTCAGTTAGATGAGGCGTTTTCATGATCACGGAAAAACAGATTGAAGAGATAAAGGGCTTCCTTCAGAAGTCTGAGAACCCTCTGTTCTTTTTTGATGATGATGCTGACGGCTTGTGCTCTTTTTTGTTGCTTAAGAAGTACATCGACCGTGGCAAGGGTGTTGTCATTAAGAGCGCTCCGTTTTTGGATGCCTCTTTTTTGAGAAAGATTGAGGAGTACAGCCCTGATGTTGTTTTTGTTTTGGACAAGCCTAATATAAGCGAGGATTTCATAAGCGGCGTTCACGTCCCTCTAGTCTGGATAGACCATCATTCTCCTGTTGATGTCAAGGGTGTGAAGTATTTCAATCCCAGGGTGAGGGACCATAATGTTTACTTGCCTACCTCTTATATCTGCTACCAGGTTGTGAAGCAAAACTTATGGATTGCCATGTGCGGCGCAGTCGGTGACTGGCTCATACCTGATTTCATGGATGAGTTCATGGCTGCTTATCCGGGCTTGGTTGAGAAAACTGATAATCCTGGGGATATTCTTTTCAAGCAGCCTCTCGGGGAGTTGATAAAGATGATGTCTTTTATCCTGAAAGGCAAGACTTCTGACGTCAACACCTGCATCAGCATATTGTCAAAGATAGAGAGCCCTTACGAGCTGTTGAATAAGACAACCTCAAGGGCAAAGTTCATGTATAAGAAGTTTGACAATATCAACAAGGAGTACAAGGGGCTGTTGGATAGTGCTGTAAAGTCAGCGTCTGATGATAACCTTCTCGTCTTTTATTACCCTTCTAAGCAGATGAGCTTTACAGGCGACTTGTCTAACGAGCTGTCTTACCTTTTCCCTGATAAGCTAGTAATCGTTGGCCGCAGGAAGAATGATGAGTTCAGGCTCAGCCTGAGGAGCAAGAAGCATAAGCTGCCGAAGATCATCGAGAAGGCTTTGGAAGGGGTTGAGGGTTATGGCGGCGGCCATGAGTATGCTTGCGGCGGGAATATAAAGGCTAAGGATATTGATAAGTTTGTAGCTAATCTTAGAAGACAGTTAGAATGAGCAAAAGAGAGGTGTATACTTGTGTATTGTTCTTGTTAGTGTTATTTCTGTATGGCTGTGCTAAGGAAAGCATTGTTGAGGAAAGCCCAGGCGAGCTAGCTGTTGAAGAAGAGGCTAACGCTACCGAGGTTATACCTTCTGATTATGAGGTCGTGTTTATGGTGCTTAAGGGTGATGTTTTGATAACACCTTTTGGGAAGGAGATATCTTTGACAGGTGTTGATGCGCCAGAAAGAAGCGAGCCTTGTTTTGAAGAGTCTGTGGATAAGCTGAAAGAATTGGTTCTTGGCAGGAATGTTACGTTGCAGAGGGATGTTTCTGATATGAGCCGTTATGGCAGGTATTTGAGGTACGCCTTTATTGACGACGTGTTTGTTAATGAGGCTATGGTAAGGTCTGGCTTGGCGAAGGCTGTTGCTGAAGAGCCGGATACGCGTTATTCTGATCTTTTGTATGAAGCGGAGGTTGATGCTGTTTCTAAGCGCCTTTGTTTGTGGAAGGATTTGGAGGCTGATCCTTGTTTGTTTGTTGCCTTTTTCAATTATGATGCTGAGGGCGTTGACGAGTACAACCTTAACGATGAATTTGTGACTTTCAGGAATATTTGCAAGGCTAAGATTGACTTGGATGACTGGGTTGTTCAGGACTCTTCTGAAGCTTACGTTTTTTCAGGTTTTGTTTTAGGTCCTGAAGCTGCTGTAACACTGCATAGCGGGAAAGGCCAGGATTCTGAGCTTCATCTTTACTGGAATAATGAGCTCTCAGTCTGGGATGATAAGTCAGATACTTTGTATTTGAGAAATCCGAACGGTAACTTAATTATAAAGCGCCATTACTAGTCTAGTACCATCCTTACGTCTACAACTATTGCTTCTTTTTCGTTGACCACTAACGGGTTTATGTCAAGCTCCTGTATGTTCGGGTGTTTTTTTGCCAGGCTTGATGTTTTCAGCAGCAGTTCTTCTACCGCTTTTATGTTCAGCTTTTTTCCTCTTATTCCTTCCAGTATTTTGCTGCCTTTTGTCTCCTTTATCATCTTCCTTATTTCCTCTATGCTTACAGGGCATATCCTTAGCGCAACATCTTTTATAACTTCTGTGTATATGCCTCCTGTTCCGAATGCTAGGACGTGGTTGAATGTCGGGTCTTTTTTTAGCCCTAGGAGGAACCAGTCTCCGGGTACGAATTTTTGTACCAGGCACCCTTCTGAGTCTTTTATGCCCATTATCTCTTTGTAGGCTTTTTTGGCCTCTTCCTCGTTTCTTACATCTACTTTAACTCCCCCGACGTCGCTTTTGTGGATTATTTTTTTTGAGTGTACTTTAAGGACTAATGGGTAGCCTATTTCTTTTGCTGCTTTCAGCATGTCTTCTTCTGTTCTTGTTATCTTTCTTTTTGCTACTGGGAATCCTTCCTTTTCTAGAAAGTCTTCTGCTTCTTTTTCAGCCATAACTTCCATGCTTTTTTAAATGACTTTGTGATATTTAAATCTTGTTTTATTTTTATAAAATCAGAAACTTAATATACACATTTAGGTTTTAAGGTAGTGATAATCTGGGGTGATATGATATTAAGAAAGTAGCACTTGTTTTTTTGTTGCTGGCGTTTTTGCCAGTTGTTTATGCTGAGGACTTTAACGAGTATAGCAGCCTTGTCTTGAAGACCTCTATCTCAGGCGATGTTAATGTTTTAGAGACAGGGTCTAATCCTAATGTTGATTATTTGAAGGCTAATGTTTTTTTGTTTCCAAAGAATAATTTCCAGCAGGCAGTGTCTGACCAGTCTGTTACTACAGAGCCTGAGGCTTCTGTTTCTGTGAAGGAAGGTAATGCCTTCATACAATGGGACAATGTTCCTGTAGGCAAGCTTAATTTTAAAATCGACACGACTGTCAATATGCAGAATAATTTTCCCAAGGTTGTAAAGACTGTAAGGTTTCCCATACACAGTTTAGACTCAGAGTTTGAGGAGTACACTCAGGAAACGGCGCATATAGACATTAATGATGGTATCAGGGCTAAGGCGAACGAGTTGGTGGCTGGAGAGACGGATCTTTATGTTACGGCTTACAAGGTAGGCGAATGGGTTAAGGGCAATATCAAGTATGACCTGAATACTTTGACTGCAGAGGCGGATCAGAAGTCTAGCTGGGTTTTTGTTAATAAGAAAGGCGTTTGTGATGAGATTACTAATCTTTTTATCTCTATGCTGAGGTCTGTTAATGTTCCTGCAAGGTTTGTTTCCGGGCTTGTTTATTCTAATTTGGATAACAGCTTTGGCAACCATGGCTGGGCTGAGGTTTACTTTCCAGGCTATGGCTGGCTGCCTTTTGACGTTACTTTCGGCCAGTACGGGTGGATAGACCCTACACATATCAAGCTTGATGATTCTTACGATTCTGGCATGCCTTCTG
>JAUYDG010000110.1 GCA_030691925.1 Nanobdellota archaeon | reverse complement strand
ATGATGCAAACTATCAAAAACCTCCTTTTCATATTATGTTTAAAGAAACTTAGATATAAAAACCTTTTGAAGTGTTAAGTGCTTCGTATTATCCTTTTTAGCCTTATAACCAGCTTTTTAAGTTCGTTTTTTGAAGGCTGTCCTTCTCCGTAAACTTTTGTCCATTTTTCTGTCGGGGAGTAAATGGTTTTGGAAACATCTTCTAAGAAGTCTATTATTTCATTTTTCATATGCCTGCTTATGTCGCTGTCTTTGACCCTTCTTGTAAGGTGGCTTATTTCAAAATCATATTCTATTCCGAAGTATCTAGAGAAGAACATCCTTAAGATTCTTGTGAACCGTTCTGAGCTGTCTTTCTTGTCAAGCTCTTTTTGTAACATTAGCAGCTTATGTAGGCTTATCTGTTTTATGTCTTTGACTATCACGTCTTCCAGTTCTTTTTCCTCTTTTTCTTGCACGCTTATCGCAGCAAATTTTCTGTAAAGGTAAAAGCCTACTATTGCTATAATGGCGAGTATTATCACTACCCATGTGTCGCTTATCTTTAGCCTTAGGCCTTCTTCTTCAGGCGGGATCTCTTCTGCTTCTCTTTGCGGTCCAAGCGAGAAGTCCATGGATATGGTCGGCACGTAGCCGAGCTCCATTTTCAGGTCTACTTCGTCATTTACTCTGATGTCTATCGTTCTTTCTTTTATGTCCTTGGATATTTTTTTAATCTCTTCTCTCTTTATTTCTTTGATAAGGTCCAGTACGCTCGGGTCTATGGTCCCTTCGAATAGCTTGGCTAATTCTTCATCCCTTATCTTCCTTAAGTAGAGTATTTCCGGGACAGCAGGCAAGAATTTGGCTATCTCATCTGTATTTTTTAACATTCTTAATGATTCGTTAGTTCTGAAGTATATCGTTTCTGAGCCTTCCCATTCAGACCGGGCAGTTATCGTTGCTATCCCTGTCGCTTGGTCTATTTCTACGATAACGTTCAATGTCTGGCTTGCTAGGTAGTATTCGCTCTCGCCAAGATAGTTTTTTAGGTCTATTGTTGCGTTTTTTCCGAAGGAGTGGAATCTTACGCTGAACTCGTCTTGCTGTGCATACGCAAAAGATGCGAATATTATGAAGATAAGCAAGAGATGAAGGTTTCCTCTTTTCATATTAACTTATTGGCTTGGTTATTCTTAAATATCTTTCTATCAAAATTCTGCGATAGTATTTATATACGCCTTGCAGGGTTATTCTTCCTATGATTCCTGTGACTGCTTTGTCTGATTACCTTTACTGCCCGAGGAAGGTTTACCTCAGGCATGTCCTTAAGTTCATCCCCCCTGTCCGTGAGCCTGTTGTTAAGGGTAAGATAAAGCATGATGTTTTTGACGCTATCAGCAAGGCTGAAGAGAGCATGGTCCTTGGCATAAAGCCTTCAGATCTGGGCAATCTTGATGTGATTTACAGGGAGGCTTATAAGGGCCTGTTGGAGAATTCTGTTTCTAAGTTTGAGGAGGACATAAGGAAGTCTGAGCTGGATAAAGGTAAGGTCTTTAGTGATGCTTTGCAGAAGTTTTTGGATGAGGCGTCGTACCGGGCAAGGTTTTTGAGGGAGATGATAGAGAAGACCGGCTTGCTGGGCCAGGATTTGCTTAATGCGATGCCGGTCAAGCAGAAGTCTGAGCTTTTATTGTATTCTACGAGGCTTGGTTTGAAGGGGGTTATCGACAGGGTTGAGGTTTTTGGCGACGTTCATGTGCCTGTTGAGCTTAAGACAGGCTCTATGCCTCGGGAGGGGGTTTGGCTGAACCATAAGATGCAGATCGCTTCTTACATACTTCTTTTGAATGAGAAGATGAAGTCTGACCATGGGTTTGTGGAGTACCTTGATTACAATGTCCGGAGGAAGATCGTGATGAACCCTTTTTTGGAGAATGATGTTAAGGAGCTCATCGAGAAAGTCAATAGAGTTTTTAGTTCTGATAGCATTCCAGGGGTTTGTGACAATGTAAATAAGTGCCGCAGCTGTAATTTCAAGGATAAATGTTCGTCTAACGGCTGAGGTAATCTGATATTTTTCTGAAGTTGGCTTCTGTTTGTTCTTTCTTGTATTTTTTAAGCAGTGGGATAAGCCCTTGTTTGTTGATGATGATGCCCTTCTCTTCCAGCAATGCTGCCATGTTGCTTGAGGTCAGGAACTGGCAGAACTGTGTCACGTTTTTAGGATGATCTGTCTCTTTGCATCTTTCGAAGTCTATCATCTTTGCAGTTCTTCCTATGATTATGTGTTTGACCGGCCTTTGCAGCTCTTTCTTGTTAACTTTTAGCTTGTCGAGTGTTCTGCACTGGTTCAATATTTTTTTTATTGCAGTTTTTATTTCTTTTTTGTTATGCTCTTTTATCCAGTCGGCTATTCTTTTTCCTTTTATGAGCTCGCAGATGATATAGTCCTTGCCTTCTTTGTACAGCTTAGGGCATATTTTGTATTTTTCAAGTTTTCTTAGCCATTTGGCTTCGTTTTTGATTATGCCTTTCGGAGCGGTTTTTTTCATCACTTTTTGTATCGCCTCTTTGCCCTGGAAGATTACTTTGTAGACTATTGACCTTTTCCCTTTTGCGAAGTATTCCCTTTGCTTCATAGCCTCTATTGTGGACAGAAAGTTATTTAAATATACCCCTCTTAATTTAGCTTTAAAGAGGTAATTGCATTATGAAAAAAATAATCTGTTTAATGGTTTTTTTGCTCGTTGTTCTTTCGTGTGCCAGCGCTAGAAGGGCTGAAGATTTCAGCGCGGCAGACGCGTATGATTGGCTGCTTGCGAAAGGTGGGAATGGAAGCTATAGTGATAATGTTGTTGACACTTCTGCAGCTTTTCTTGCTATCGATGCTGCCGGCGGGGCAGCGTCTTCGGAGATAAGTTATCTCATCTCCCAGGAGAATGATAACAAGTGCTGGCCTAAGACAAGCTGTAAGATTAAGGATACTGTGTGGGCTGTTATGGCCATGCAAAAGGCAGGGGAAAGCTCTTACGTTACTGAAGCTGAGGCTTGGCTGAGAAAGGCTCAGACGCCTGCGCTTACTGCCGGCAACTGGTGGCTGGAGATAGATACGCCTAACAGTGGGACATGTACCGTAAAGTACACTAAAGGGGCTACTGAGGTTTCTAAGACTATTAAAGTGGAGGCAGGAACTTTCCCTGAGTGTAAGGGCGGAACTTTTTTTGACCTCGAAACTTGTCTGGAGTCAGGCTTGCTGAACACTTTCGCTTCTTTGGGGTTGCATGTTGATTGCAGCTCTTTGAATAGCGCTAAGATTTCTATAGCTTATAATTCAGGCTCTTCTTATTATCTCTATCAGGAGGTTAGCGAGACTACGGCTGACCTTATTGTTAAGAACGGCTGTTTCGGAGCTGGGTACAAGGAGGCTTCCTGTAATTACGAGTCTTCGCTGTATTCGGACTGGGTTTTGGGCCAGGTAGGCAGTACTTTGAGCTCTGAGCTTTACCTTAGGGAGAATTATGATTTGAAAAACTCTTTCCATAATGCGCTGCTTTATATGATCACCAAGGATGGGGTTTACCTTGAGCAGCTTAAGAAATTGCAGAAGGCCGATGGCAGCTGGGACAGCAATTCGTTGTATACTGCGTTCGCAATCTTAGCATTGAAATCTGAGGGTGAAGGCGCTGGGCTTGTTGAGAAAGCGCAGGAATGGCTGAAGACTAAACAGAGTGAAGATGGCTCTTGGGATGGTAATGTGTTCAACACTGCTATGGTCATTTATTCTTCTTTCTACCAGGGTGTTGAGCTGCCTAGCTGCACTGATGGTGTAAAAAACCAGGGTGAAAGAGGAGTTGACTGCGGCGGGCCTTGCGAGAAGGAGCCCTACAATGATAAATGCTGTGATAATGGTGTTAAGGATGAAGGCGAAGAGGGCATAGACTGCGGTGGGCCTTGCGAGAAGGAGCCCTACAATGATAAATGCTGCGATAATGGTGTTAAGGATGAAAGCGAAGAAGGCATAGACTGCGGCGGTGCTTGTGACATTTGTCTCGAAGCGGTTTGCGATAAGGATGGCTCTTGCGAGAGTGAAAGGGGAGAAGATTGTGATAACTGCCCTGATGACTGCAGCTCCTGTGAGTCTTTGTGCATAGACGGAGTGGTTAGCGCAGCTTCTGTGGAAGAAGGCATTGACTGCGGAGGGTTATGCTTGTCTCTTTACAGCAAGGAATGTACTGGTGTTTGTAATAAGGATGGGAAATGCGAGATAGACCTTGTCGATAAGGGTTATTCTTCTAATGAGGACAGCAAGAATTGTCCGGATGATTGTAGGTGCGGTGATGAGATCTGCGATGATTATGAGAGGGAGTCAGGGACTTGCGAGGAAGACTGCCCTATAACTGCATTAGAGGCTCAATGCGGTGATGGTGTTTGCAGCGAAGGCGAGGATGTTTCCTGCTCTGAGGATTGTGTTGAAGAAGTATGCAATAATAACGGCGTTTGCGATGCTGACCTGAATGAGGGTTGCAGTTGCAGTGACTGTGCTGAAGAAAGTGTTTGCACTGGAAAAGCTAAAAGTAATTTGAAGTGGATAATCATCATATTGTTGATAGTTGTTTTT
>JAUYDG010000092.1 GCA_030691925.1 Nanobdellota archaeon | reverse complement strand
GAGAAACCATAGTGTTCATTTAAGTCCGAGAGGTAACATATTTCCCTAAACTTTTTTCGTAACCATTCAGGTGTTACGTGGGGTAACTTGGAATTTCTGTTATTGGAAAACAACACATAACCCTCATTTTTTAAGATTTTTTCTTGGTGTTTTTCGAACCAGTAAATTAGACATTTTCGAACACTTTTATGTAAATACAAAAAGTCACCGGTATGAGACTTTTCTGTGGAAATCCTTATCTTGTTTTTTACCAAGTCTATGTCATCCAGTTTGATTTTTACAACTTCACCAATACGTAATCCAAGGTTTCCCATTAAAAAGAAACTCACAAAACACTTTTCGTTATGGGTTCTTGATACGTCGAAAAATCGTTTAATTTCGTTATCCGTGAACCCTTTGTTAATGTTTCCATACTTCGTGTCCTTCCTTCTTATGTATTTCTTTTTTCGGATATCGGACAATTTCGTTATCAGTCTTTTTAGTTTGTGTTCACTTAACTCGTTTAATTTTATTTCTTTCCCTTTATTCAAAACCAGAAAATCTTCGTTAAAATTATGATTGTACCCGTCGGGATTCGAACCCGAGATCTCTCCCACTTTGTGGAAATATTTTTTCCATGCCAAGGGAACGATTTCGGTTGGCAAAAGCCATTTACCGGACTAATCTACGGGCCCAGTTTGAAATAATTATAAGATTAAGTCTTTTTAAAGATTCTTATTAAACCAATAATTTTTTTTATACCTAATTTTTGATTTTTTTAAAGGAATACCAGGTACCAAACTTCGCACCGATAGAATCTTTGCCTCTCTTAGCCCTCCAGACTTTGTACTCTTTTTTATCCATTTCAGCGATAGTCTTAACCTCCCCTTCGGGAATGAATATCAACCAGAGCTTAGACCACGCTGGCTTACTTTCTATACAGCCCATGGCCTCTTCAGAAATCATACCCTTAACATCAGACTCGAAAATTTTCGGATAAGAAATATCAGGACCCATATAAGCCAAGCACTGCTTGAACTCACAAAATCTTCCCTTGCCTTCAAGGAGCTTTAAAATCCCTTCGATGCCGTGCTCTTTCAAAAAAGGATTTATCTTCGCACCAGGCTTGCCATTCAAGCTTTTGACGTAAAAGCCGGCATCAAGAGAGATAACCGGTTTCTTTAATTTTTCATAAGCCCTGATAACTTTATCGACAGCTATCTCATCCAAATGCTCGCTGTCCAGTTCTTTATCAAAATTCATCGGCTGATGAATCAGCTTTAAGCCGTACTGCTTTAGAACGTCCTTCAAAGTGCCATACTTCCCTTTATTGCCCGTAGCAAAATAGACCTTTTTCACTTTTCCAAACTAGAAACTTTTATCAGCTTACCAGCTTTCTCAAACTTTATTTCGTTTTCCAAAAGCTTTCTCAGAACTTCTTTCAAATCGCTTATCTTCACCCTTATCTGCTTGGCAGTATTCCTGTCCCGTATAGTCACATCCTTCTTCTTGACAGAATCAAAATCTATAGTGAGGCAGTAAGGCACTCCAAGCTCCGTGCTCCTAAGATACCTCTTCCCT
The DNA here is from genome assembly GCA_030691925.1 of Nanobdellota archaeon. Taxonomy (GTDB): domain Archaea; phylum Nanobdellota; class Nanobdellia; order SCGC-AAA011-G17; family VGLX01; genus VGLX01. The sequence continues at coordinate 1,834 of JAUYDG010000092.1, read as the reverse complement.
ATGCTCCCTGCTTCGTCATAAGTTACCACAAAATCATTCTCTAAACCCTTTTTTACCTTCTCTGCAAGCTTAAGCAAGGAAGGCTTTTTTATCAACGGGAAAACCATGACCTCTATAGGCGCCAGCTTGTAGGGAATGTTAAGCAAAGTCTTACCCTCTTCTTTTTCCCTTTTCTCATAAAAAATGTCTAACAAAGCCAGAACAGGCCGGTCAATCCCAAAAGCTATCTCTAAAACATGAGGCGTCACCTTAGAACCATCCTCACGCGTGGCACTAAGATTAACCTTTGAAAACTTTGAATGCTGAGTAAGGTCATAATCAGTCCTGTCATGAACACCGCAGCACTCAGTCCACCCGAAGCTTCTAAGCTTAACCTCTATGTCCCAAGCATCTTCTGCGTAGAACGCCTTCTCGTCAGGATTATGCTGCCTCAGCCTTATGCTCCCCGGAGGAATGCCCATATTAATGAACTGGGTGTAAGCAAGCCAGATGCACCAAGCATAAGACTTGGTCTTAAGCCAGCCCTTCTTTATAGCAGCCTCCACAGATACAGAGCTTGGATCTTTACCGCTCTCCTGATCCTGCCAAGGCCAGAACGGAAGCTTGTCCTTTTTAACATCCTCGAACTTTTCCCACTCATTCTTTTTCTCAGGGTCAATGAATATCTGCGCTTCTGCCTGGGTAAATTCCCTGCTCCTGATAACGTGCTGCCTAGGGCTTACCTCATTCCTGAAAACCTTGCCTATCTGGAAAACGCCTATAGGCAGTTTCCCCCTGAAAAAGCTGTAATAGCGCCTGAAAGGAAGATAAGTGACAGTAGCAGTTTCAGGCCGGAGAGAAGCGTCCTCATCAATCACCTTAGTCTTCATCATCAGGCTCTGCTTCTTGATATCATATACGAAATCGCTGCTGCAAGAAGGGCACTTGATATTGTTCTCGGAAATGGCATTCAGCAACTGCTGGTCAGAATAATGGTCCACGGACTTATCGATGCGATCTTCTATCAGCTTGTCAGCCCGGAAAACAGCCTTACATTTAGAACACCTTATTATCCTATCCGCGAAAGTGTCCAAGTGCCCAGAAGCCTTCCAAACTATATCAGGCAAAACAATAGGAGTCTCTAACTCCCAAAAATTATTGCTCTGGAATATGCTTCTAACAGTGTTTTCTATCTTGTTCTTCAACAGCTTGCCCATCGGGCCGTAAGTATAGAATCCTGCAAAACCGCCGTAAATCTCAGGGCTAGGGCCCCAGATGAATCCCCTGTCCTGCAAGAAGCTGGTGAACTCCTTCAGGAACTCTTCACGTTCTTTTTGCATCTTAACAACTGAATATCATAGGTTTATAAATATTATTTAGGCAAAAATCTCAACCATCTCATCAATATCTGCTATGTTTACAACATTATCAAATTCTATCCTCGGGCAGGCAGTGTTGATGAATATGCCCACATCAGTATAATTTTCCAGTTCGTTCTCAGAGAAATTATTCGCCATGAAGATGTAAGAGGGCTTTTCCAGCTTTTCTTGAAGTTCAAAAGCCTTTTTCAGCCTGTACTGGCCTGCCTTAGTGGAAACTAGGATACCCACTTTCTTGGCATTAAGAAACTTGAGATACTTCCCCTTAAGCTTCTTCTTGTAACTTTCAACCTCTTCCTTTGAAATCTCAGAAACCTGATTAGTCAAGGGATTAGCAACCAAAACCTTTTTCCCGGTTTTAAGCGCAACGCCCAAGGGATGAAACTTGCCAGTTCCGATGTAGACAAAAAAATCCACTTTATCCTTGATATTCTCAGCCGCGCTGGTATCACAGCCTAGAACAACACCGCCGATAA
>JAUYDG010000017.1 GCA_030691925.1 Nanobdellota archaeon | reverse complement strand
CCTTACCCCTTTGGCTTTCGGGTTTTCTTTGATAAGCTCTTGTATGCTTATTGCTTTCCCTTTCTTGTTTATTTTTTGTTTTGCAGCTTCTGAGAACCTCCAGGCTGCTACTTTGACATTATGGTCAAGTTCTCCTTTCAGGAGGACTTTTCCTGGCACTATAGCTGTTTCGTCTTTTTTTGTTGCCCAGTTTATCCTTTCCAGGCTGACTTCCCTTCTGCTTCTGGTTGGTTTTTCTAGCTCGTCTGCTATTCTTTTCCATATCTTCACTTTTTCTTTGGTCCCCAGACTACGCAAATCAGCTATAAGTTTTCTCATGTACGGGTTTGTTGGTCCTGTTTTTCTCATCTTGTTTGATGCGGGAGAAGGGGTTCGAACCCTCGCAGGCACTAAGCCACACGGTCCTCAACCGTGTCCGTTAAGCCCGGAATAATTTTTTAGCATCCGTTTGGCCGCTCCGGCACTCCCGCGCCGAAGTTTAAATTTTTTTGATTAAGCTTTCGAACTCGTCTAGTTTTGAGTCCATTACATCTATAGCTTTTAGTAGCATTTCTCCAGGGGTTAGCTGGCCCCATGGTTCTATTGTGAGCATGAATTCTTCGTTGCTTCCTTGGACTTCTATCTTGTTTTCTGACACGTCCACGCATGCTTTGCAGAGGATGCATCTCTTTTCATCGGCTATTTTTAGCTTGTCGTTTTTCACTTCGTAGACTTTTGTAGGGCATGATGCTTCTACTGCCGCCGCGTTTTTTATGTCGCCTATTTTTATCTTTGGGTAGCCTTTGTAGTATACCAGCCCTGGGCTGAATTTCATGTGATCTTTTCCCTGGCCCATTACCGCGGTTGCTTCTATTTCTATAGCCTGTTTTTTTAGCAGCTTTACTATGAGCGTTTTCGGGTGGATAGGTTTTACTTCTTTGTCTTTGCTTTCTATCTCTTCTGCGTAGACCGATTTTGGCCCTGTTGCTTTAAGCTTGAGCAGCACTGTGTGGTGTGGGCAGTTTTCTTTTGTGCATACTGCCTCTCCTTTTTTCTTCCCTTTGCATTCTGCTGGTAAGTCGTATGATTCGAGGTCTGTCTTTAGGACTATCAGCCCTAGCCTGTGCGCGAGCACTTCGTCGTAAAGGGCTGAGTTGTTTTTTATGATTGTGATGTCTTCCATCGCCAGTGTGGGCACTTCGTTTACCATAAGCCTTCTTAGCATGTTCATTTCTGTAGGATTGGTTTCTTTTAGCAGCAGCGTTGCTGCGCCGTTTTCCTTGCTGATAAATTCTATCTTCATACTCTTCTGCCTCTTCTGAAGTGTTTTTTTCTGCAGCCGTCGTGCGGGATGGCTGTTACGTCTTCTATAACGCCTATCCGTATGCCCATTCTTGATAGTGCCCTTACTGCTGCTTGCGCTCCTGGTCCGGGGTTGTTTGGGCCGTTGTGGCCTCCTGGCGCCCTGATTTTTACATGCAGGGCATTTATCCCTTTTTCCATTGCACCCTCTGCTGCCCTTTTTGCGGCGGTCATCGCTGCTGTCGGGCTTGATTCCAGCCTATGTGCTTTAACGACCATTCCGCCGGATGCTTTGCTTATTGTTTCTGCTCCGGTCAGGTCTGTTATGTGGATTATTGTGTTGTTGTAGGATGAGTATATGTGTGCTATCCCCCATCTTAGCGTTTTGTAATGCATCGGCCTTTCCTCTTTTGTTTCTACTCTAGTCTCTACTCTGCCTTTTGGTGGGATCTTTGGCGGTATCATTTTTCTCCTTTCTTAGGCCCTTTCTTATACGGCCCTTTCTTGTGCGGTTTTCTCTCTTTTTTTGGCCTGGCTTTTTTTTCTGCTGGCTTGGATGATTCTTTTTTCTGCAGCGGTGTTCTTTCCGGGTGGTCTGCACTTGCCAGGCTTGACCCCTCCTCGAATCTTATGAGGTTTTCCTCTTCCTGTTTTACGAGGTATGAGGGGATTGTCACTTTTTTGTCGCCTACGAATATGTGCCCGTGTGTTATGAACTGCCTTGCTTGTTTCACTGTTCTTGACAGCCCTTTTGAGTATGCTTGTGTTTGCAGCCTTCTGTCCATGACGTTTTTTATGTCTAGCCCTAGTATGTCGTCCATTTTTGCGTTTTCTTTTACAAGGTTTAGCCTTGCCAGCCTTGCTACGAGCTGCTTTTCTTCTTTTTGTGATTGTGTATCGGTTCTTGCGATAAGGCTTTTTGCTTGCCGCTTTAGCCTATTGAGGAATGAGTCGATGCGCCATATCTCTTTTTTGTTTTTAAGGCCGTAATCCTTTAGAAGCACTTTTTCTTCTTCTATTCTTCCCTTTTGCCAAGGGTGCGAAGGTGTTGAGTATTTTCTTCTGAGGTGTTTCGGGTCTCCCATTTTTTTATACCTTGCCTTTCTTCACGCCGGATTTTTTCTTCACGCCTACTGTTTTGCCTGTCCTGAAGTGTGACCTTGTTTTTTGGCCTCTTACCGGCAGTCCTAGTCCGTGCCTTATTCCTTTGTACGCTTTTATCTTTTTCAGCCGTTTTATGTCGAAATCGACCTTGAATCTTACGTCTGTTGATATGATGTGCTTGTCTGTTCCCTCGTCGTAGTCTTTTCTTCTGTTGAGCATCCAGGATGGTATGTCATATTTTAAAGGGTTGGTGAGTATGTCTTCTATCTTTTTTAGCTCTTCATCCGTAAGCATCCCTATCTTTTTTCCATGGCCTAGCTTGGATGTCTGGCATATTGCGTTGCTGAAGCTGTAGCTTACCCCTCTTATTTTTCTTAGCGCGTGGTATAGCTTTCTGTTTCCGTCTATGTCGGCGCCGCATAATCTTACAAGTTGGTTGAACTCTTGTTTCTCTTCTGCCATTTTTATCCAGATTGCTCTTTTCTATGAGATATAAACCCTTTAAAAAGGTTACGAAATCGGAGAATCCACGAAGATTTTGTATTTGTCTCCATTGTTTAGCTCCAGTAGTATCCTTTTTATGACTACTTTTTCAGGGTCGGGGAGTAGTTTTACTCTGGTTTTTATATCCTCGAATGATTCGAACTGCTTCTTTTCCCTTTCTTCTATTATCTGCCACATGTGCTTCTTTCCTATTCCCGGCATGAGTTCCAGCTGGTGCCTTCTCATGTTTATG
>JAUYDG010000011.1 GCA_030691925.1 Nanobdellota archaeon | reverse complement strand
ATCTTGATGTTCATCTTTACTTTTTTTTGTTCTTCAACTGCGAAGGTTTCTTGTTTGAAGGCTATTGTGTTGCCTTCGAAATCTTTGATGCCGTAATTTAGAACTACATCAACAGGCATCAGATCGCCGAGGTTATAGACCATGACTTCCGCTTCTAATGTTTCACCGGCCATTACTTGTTTAAATTCTTCTTGTATGCTGACTGCTGTGTCAAACAAAGCCTTTTTTTCTACGACGTCTATTATTACTCTCATTATTTTCTGTGTGTATTCTGACCTGATGGTGACTGTTCCCATGTAGACATCCGAGGTTTCCGTCTGTGAGGCTGTGAAGTCAAAGGTCAAGGTTTTTTCTTCGTAGGGTTGGAGTATGAAAGAAGGTTCGCTAACCAGTATGAACTTTTTTAAATTTTGCAGGTCTATGCTTACTGCTTGCGGAGAGCCACCCGTGTTTTTTATATTTAACACTAAGGTCTTCGTTTCCCCTTGTTTAAGCTCCACTTTGACTATGTTCTGGGAAAGCTCTAAGTCTGGAGGTACGAATTTTTGACCTCCTGCTGCAGCGCCACCCCCCTGACTGCTTGGACCGCTTGGGGTTGGTTGATCGGTTATGCATCCTGAGGTATCAAAGGAGCAGTTGGCTCTGCATGTTAATGTTCCTCTGCTGTAACCTTGGGTTATGCAAGTTTTATCGTTAAGGTTTATACCGTCGCATTCCTCGCCACCGTCAACGATGTTGTTACCACAGTACTTAAGTATGCCAAACCTGCCTGAGGTATCATAGCTGCTAAAAGATCCGGTGATGTAATCAGAGCCTCTGGACTGGTAGCCTGAATCAGAGTCTGCAGCGTCATAGCCAAAATAGCCGAATCTCATCTGGTTGTTGTAATCTTCGAAATCTCCTATGGTTGCTAAAGCAATAGGAATTAACGGGAGTATACAAAACACTAATAAAAATAGGTTTTTCATTCTTTTGCTCTTTTTGATAATCAAATTATAGTATGTTAAATATATAAATTTTGTTTTATTCAGAATAAATCAATATAAAAATATGTACTAGTTTGCTTTTTAAAAGGTTATTGTTGAAGTTTTTGTAAGTCTACTGTGTAGTTGACAGGTCTTGACTTGACTTCTTGTATGCATCTCACTTCTATACACTGGTTTAAAGTTTGTGTGTTAATCTTATTTAACGGTACTAGTTGTTCTTTGTCGTTTATTACCATTTTACAGATTGCCTGGTTGCTTCCGTCTTGTAGTGCGTAGCAATTCTTGTCTATCCATTCTTGTGCTGTTATCATCTTGTCGCAGGCGTATTGCGAGCAAACCCACTCTTCATCCTTGACAACAAAGCCTGTGTAGCCCAAAAAGTTGAACGCTATAAGCCCTGCTATCAGCACAAAAGCTATAACCAAAGCCTTGTTTATGTTCGTACCCATCAGTTTGTTGAAATATCAAGTAGTTTATATAAATTATGGTAGTTTGCAATTGTAATAAGTTTAGAGGGGGAAAGTCTTTTTTTGTTCTTTAAGTTTCTGTGAATGGATTGTCAGTTCCTGTTTGGTATTGTTTTTAATCTTTTCGAATTCGGAGCTTATATCCCGGATCACACCTTCGTTCATTTTATCTCTGAGTTTATTAAGAACTTTTTCAATTTCATCGTAGCGTTGTTTTATGGTTTTATCAAACTCTTTCATCAAAATTTCATATTTTTTGTTTAATTTTTGATTTATTACTTCATTGAGTTTTTCTTCTTTTTCTTTCAGGGCTGTTTTCATCTCCCCAATCTCTGCTTCCTTCTCTCCAAACTGTTCTTTTAATTTTTGAGTTATGATTTCATTAATCCTATCTTCGCGTTCTTTTACAGTAGCTTTTATTTTTTCGAGTTCTGCCTGTTTAGCTCCGAATCGTTGCTCTAAATCAGCCTTGTCAGACTGGAATTTCGCAGCCAGCTTCCCTTTTAACATGTCCAATTCTTTCAGTTTTGTCTCATACCCTTTCTTCAGCTTCCCCCCTTCAACAGCTACACCTTTTTCTAATTCAGCTTTGGTATCAGACAATTTTTTTTGATATTCTAGGCCTAGTTTTGGCCTTAATTCTTTTTCTCTGTCCTTCATCGCTTGTGCTACAGCGGTGCTCAATCTCTGGTCAAACTGCATATTAACTTTACGATCCAATTCTTCCTTAACTTTTTTTTCAAAAAGCGCGTCAAGGTCTTCTCGAAGCTTCTTTTCCTTAGCCCCAAATTCTTTCATTAGCGCTTCATACTTCTTAGTTAACTTTTGGTTTATAATATCATTAAGTTTCTCTTCTTTTTCTTTTACAGTAGCTTTTATTTTTTCGAGTTCTGCCTGTTTAGCTCCGAATCGCTGCTCTAAATCAGCCTTGTCAGACTGGAATTTCGTGGTTGATTCTTCTTTTAGCAGGTTTAGTTCTTTCAGTTTTGTCTCGTATTCTTTTTTCAGTTTTTCTCTTTCAGCAGTTATGTCTTTTTCCAATCTTTGTTTCTCTAGATTAACCCGTTTTTCTGTTTCTTGAACGACAAGGTCCATGCCTGCTTCTCTGGATTCGATTTCACTTTCAAATTCATCTTTTTCTTTACTTAATTGTGCTTGGAATTCTTCTTTTAACTCGGCTTCAGCATGGGATAATTTCTTTTGGTATTCCAAATCAAGTTTTTGTCTTAGTTCTTTTTCTTTTGGGTTTAAAATCTGCGATAAGGCGGTATTTAGTTTTTTGTCAAATTGAACATTAACCTTCTGATCCAATTCTTCTTTCACTCTTTTCTCAAAAAGTTTGTCAAAATCCTCTTTAAGCTTTTTTTCCTTTGCCTCGGATTCCTTTTCTAGTTTTTCAACCTTTGTATAAAAATTTGTGTCTAGCTGCTTTGATTTTTCATTCAAAAGATTTTCTTGTTGTTTGAGATTAAGTTCCGTTCTTTCTATTAAGTCTTTTTCTTTATTGATGAATTCTTCATTCAGTTTTCTTTTTTTTTCAGAGTATTCTTTTTCAAATTCTTTTTTAAGGGTTATTTCTTTTTGTTTTAATTCAAAGTTTAAGTTTTTTCTAAGCGGGATTTCTAATTTTTTTAATACTGAAATGTTTTTTCTTTCCAGACTCGCTTGTTTCTCGGCTAGCCCTTCTTTTAATCTTTTATTGAATTCCCTGTTTACTTTGTCTCTTATCTTTGTCTGTTCCATCACTTTTAGCATGTCTTCATATTCTCTTACGATCCGTGCTTTTGCTCTTTTCAAAGCTCGGTTATTTTTTTCTATTTGGATTTGTAATTTTTTATTTAGCAATAGTTCTTTTTCTTTCACCTTTTCATCTAATTCTTTCCTGAAATTTTTTATTATAGAATTAAGGTCTCCGACTGCCCGTTCATCGATGCTTCCTAGTTTCAGAAAAGGTTTTACCTTTAGCTTTACCGGTCTTATTTTAACTGGCTTAAAGGCTTTAATTTTCTTTTTAGGCTTTAAGAGGGGTATTTTTAAAGGGCCTTTTAAAGGGAGTTCTATGTACTCCTCTTCAATCTCTTCCTTTTTTGGTCTTTTAAAAACAGAAATTTCCTTAGCCAATAAAAGCACCTCTTTTCTTAAGACTTATGAAACATGGAATTATATAAGCTTTGTGGAATAAATAACAAACTGGACTGAATTGTAGCAACAATAAAAAAAATTTCTAAAGATTCTGAAGAATGCCATTATGGCTCTCGCTAATATTTTGAATTTTGTTCTGTTATTTGGCGTTTTAGATTGTTGGAGCAGCTACGATAATCCTTTCTTCTCGTAAACGCAGTGCAGCGGGAAGAACTCGTAATAGTTTTTCTCGTCGAACCATGCGCACTTGAAACAGCTTAAAGGGAGCTTTGTCCTGGATGCCAAAGCTAAGGCGTAAATGGTCAGCTGCTTTACCGCTTTTTTCTCTTTTTCTGCTTCAGGCTTGTAGTCCAATATGTGGATAGAGTTGTTTCTTACCTGCAGCACATCAATATGTCCTGTTATCGGAGTCTCGCAGTCCTCAAAATTCAAAGTGAAGTTTCTTGCTTTAAAATATTCTATATCATCATGCGTAAGATAGACAGGAACTTCTACAGCCACTGTTACAGAATCATTTACCAGCATGAATTCTTGCACTTTTTCATGCCTTTCCTTGTTATTCTTCGCTAGACATAGTGCTAATCCTGCTAGTTTGTTTGCCATGTTATTCTTTGAAAGCTTTATTGTTGGTAACAGGTTCATTTTTAGCTGCGAAGCCCTATTCTCAGTTTTCTGATCTTCTGGACAGCTTTCTTTTGGTCCAAAAATGTGATGCGGGAAATCTTCTGTTGGAACTTTTTCTAAGTATTCTTTGACCGGCAGGAATTTTTTATGTTCTGAGAACTCCGTATCTTCGAACAATAGTCCCAGTTTTGCCTTGTGCACCTGGAAGTTGTAAACCTGCTCATGATAAAACTTCTTCGAAAATATCAGGAACTCTGGAGAGTAGAGCTGTTTAGCCTTCTCCCTAAGCCTGTGATACGTGCATACTTCTTTGTAAACATTTATCCAGGAATGCAATGTTGTTAATGGTATGCTTTGGTGATACCTCTTCCCCTCCTCTTTTGCAACCTGCTCTAATGTGTTGCCCATGTTGTAGCAGGTTATCGCTTCGAGAATGGTTTTTGCCGAGTAGCTCTTGTACTTGAATTTCTTGCTTGAGAAGTACCTGCCGCAGCCTTGGCACTTGTACAGCTGGATTTCTTCTCTCTTTAGCGTTCTTTTGCCGTACTCTATTACCTGCTTTGAACTGCAGTGGGGGCATACTGTTTCCTCTTGCATAAAAACAGGTTTTTGTTTTCTTTTTATAAGTGTTTCCTGAGAAAAAGTGAAGGATTTCCGGATAATATAGGGTATACCGGGCAGGTTTTGGGAATGAGATGCTAGAATAGGCTTTAGAAAGGCGGTGGTGGTCGTTTATGAGTGCGTACAGCATTAATGCCGAGTCCCCCAGATACCTTATCTGAGACTATGAACTCTAGTAAATATTCCGGCGTTGCTTTTAACAGCCCACTTTTCTATCTTTCTGTATTATCAAATTTATGTTCTTAAAAAACTTCTCAGCATTTGACACACTTTCTCTTGCTGGTTCCAGATTTGCCTGCGGAAGCTTCTTGTAAGTGAACTTCCCTCTTTTAGACTTCTCTCTCTTGAAAATCCCTATCAATTCATCAGCCTTTACTACGATTGATTTGTAAATCCTTAATAGTTCAACATCGATTTCTCCGCTATTCACCAGTTTTTCAAATTCTTTAAGAGTCTTGTTATGCTCTTCTGGAGGATTTGTAATAATCCCTTTAGTATAAAGCAATGCCTTTGCAGAGTAAAAGATGCAATAGTAAGCGTTGCTGATAACATTACTGAAGAATGTAGCGTCCAGCTTCAGCTCAAATTCAAGCTTAAGCTTGTTTTCTGTGGACAGCTTAAAAATTGCTTTAGCCAAATCCAGCTCGTTCTTTGCCCGCTCAAGGTAAAGTATTTCCTTATTGTCTGAAGCCATTTTTGTACGCCCCTAATATTGCCTGGTAATAAGTGTCAGAGTTAAAAAATATTATGCACTTTCTGAATATCTGCTTAGCAAGGTTTTCCTCCTTCCTTAAAAGCATTGCTATGAAATCCTCAAAAGTGATATAATGATCATCTATCTCGGTGCTGTGGCATAGCTTTATTTCGTTAACATAAGGCTTAATCATTTTCTCTTCATCTGCTGAACTGATTAAAAAACATATGTCGATGTCTGAGCTTTCTTTCTGTTTCTTTTCAGCGTAGCTTCCGAAAACCAATAAACAATAATTCTTTACAGGGATTCTGCTGATAATGTCTTCTATAAGGCCCAATTGAGAAAATCTTAACAAGTCCTGAATCTTTAAGTACTGAAAGATTTGGAAAAGCAGAGGGTTGTGCAAATTCAAGCTATAAAGGTTTATATTGCCCTTCCTTTTTGAGATAAGCAAATTGTGTTTTACAAGCAGTTTTAACGCATTAAAAACCCATGGTTTTGTCTTTTTTCCAGCCAGGCGCATTATCTCAGATATGCTCAACTCATCAAACATCCTTTTTCCCCATACCTCCAAAATCTTAAATTTTTTTTGTGAAATCATTCCCATCATTTATTACCTGCTTAATGATTATCATTACTTATTTAAATAACTTTCGTTACTCCAATAGATAATAAACTCTTAGATAAGAACCTATAAAGTAGTTTCTATAAACATTTTCTTACCAAGCATGAAATTTTTACGAAAAACATGCTTTTTTTATTACCAAGTAAGAATAAGGTTAATCAAAAAAAGAGCATGGTTACCCTACAAGTTTTGAATGCTGACATGGCTTGTTTTTCCAAAGGAATTTCCTTACGAATTGTTTGCTAATTTCTTTACGAACTGCCAAACGGGTTTCGTAAACGAGGTTGCTGTTTTCTAGCTTTATAAGGGCTGTAGAGGCAGTTTACGAGTGTTGGTGTGCTCTATCAATAGAAGAGCGATTTTATCCAGCTCAGCAAGGCGTTCCTGCCAAGATTAACCTTGCTCACAGCAGCGCCGGTGATGCCAAAGCTCTGCCCTTCTTCAACTGTCACAACCCACTTATGAGTCGAATAATCCTTGCCATCAGTCACTAACACTTTCACTTCGAACACTCCAAGCTCACTGCTGGCAAAGGTGTAAGAGTCAGAAACCTGGTCTGCCACTGCTAGGTTATCCACATACCATTGAGTTGACAGGGTATCATTGTCAGCATCAGACTTGACAACACTAAACTCCTGGGAGCCGCCAACACTCATGCTAACATCACCCTCAGGGCTGAAACTGTCAATAACAGGAGCGCTATTGCAAACGCCGGTTTGCAAATCGCAATACGGGATTGCGATATTAACAGGAATCACAGGCGCCTCAACAGGAACTACTTGCTCCGAAGGCATTTCTGTTTCATTCACAGGCTGCACAGGCTGCTCAGACGCTACACCCTTCTTGCACACCTTTGCCTCAGGGTGGTCAAGGCAGACCAGACTCTTAAGCGCCTCGTTCTCAGATTTCAAATCTTCAATCTGTGTTTGCTGTTCTTTAACCGCATTTATTGTAACAAAAGTTAAAGCGGAAGCGTCAAATCTTAAAAGGTCTGTGTCCTCTTTATCCTCTTTATTTAATTTTGCTTTATAGGAAGAAACAGTATATGGTGCAACCTTCTGAATATCCTGGGCGACAATTCCGATGTGTTCCTCACCATCTGGTGTTACTCCGCCCTTTCCATTCAATTTATAATAAATAGGATGGATACCCTCTAATACTTTCAGCCCATCTGAAAATGGACGTAAAACATCTTTAATCTTAATGTCTGAGGGGTTAGACCAAGCAGTTCCTGTCGCTTTCTGACCAACACTACCAGATAATTCAAATTGAACAGTCGGAGTCATCCCGATGCCGACGTTGCCGCCGCTTGTAATTCTTACTTTTTCCGTAGCCGCCACAGTATCATCAGCGCCGCCGGGATTTGTCCAAAATGATAAAGCAGTCGGAGAATTTCTATTACCTCCCCCCTCATTCACAATGGCAATTCTTCCGGCATCCAACATGCCTTGCCCATTAGAGTCATCAATAGTGCTGAATCCTAAATAACCATTTGCGGCATTACCAGTAGTTAAAGACTGTCTTATTGAAACCAGTTGCAAAATTGAGTGATAAGCGCTATCTGTCATTTCAGACGACCTGATTGCCATATCTGATGCCGTACCCCAGTTTGTAGAGCCATAAGTACCAGTTCCCTGTATAGCTAATTTCGCCCCGGGCGCCGTCGTCCCGATGCCGACGTTGCCGTCTTGATTAATTACCATCTTGTCAACATTAGCCACGCGGAAACTGATATAACCAGGGTCACTGTTCTTATTGATGAATGTATAATTACCAGTGGCATCTTGTATCAACGCGTAACCAGTCACGCTTAATTGAGCACAATTGGCAAGACCTGGCCAATTAACTCCATGACCTACATCGCCCAGACAGAGGCTTCCGTTTTCGCCATAATTAACTTCCAATTTCGCCCCCGGACTCGCCGTCCCGATGCCGACGTTGCCGCTGTCCAATATTGTCATAAGGTATGTTGGAGTAGTCGTAGCTCCTGCTGTCGTAGCGCTAGAATTTCCTAAGAAATGGATACCCGTGTCATAACCCATCAAAATACCGCGATAACCATATCCAGCTGAAGTAGTAAGTGGTGTTATGAAGTTATCAGGACTTGCTGAAGTTCCTTGCATTACAAGATTCTGTCCCAAAACTGTTCTCCAGTTGTTATATTGAGTTCCCGATAAAAAGCCCTCGTTTCCAACCATTATAGCTCCACTATCTACAATTTGAAGTTTCTGAGTCGGTACCGTCGTCCCGATGCCGACGTTGCCTGTCGTGGCGTTGTATACGAAGTCTGTGGCGCCGTTGGTTATGTTAAGCAATAGCCCTTCGTAAGCAGAGTCGTTAATCACCTCTAATTTAGCTCCAGGCGAAGAAGTGCCGATGCCGACTGCTATAGGATTATCAGTAGCGTTAGTTACGATAAGCGATGAGGCGTTTATGAGCAAGTTGCCAGAGTACCTTATCTCGCTGAAATCCCTTATCGTGGATGCTTCTGCGTAAGTTACGAATAGCAATAAAAAGCCTGTTAATAGTATCAAGACAGTTTTGTTTTTTATTTTTCCAACACCTCTTTTTAGCATATTACCCCATTTTTTAACTTTTACAAACTGTATAATACTTTACTAATATTTATTGATTGTTGTTTTTAAGTTTATATTTTTTATGTTTTCGGGCAACGCCTCCTTTTTGTTCTTTTAAAGGGCAAGCTTCACCATTCGCACTGAATACAAATGTACCAGTTCCAGCATAATCTTCAAAAACTGCAGTGTAGGAAGTTCCGCTAATGCCTCCGGCCACTTTCACCCAAACCAAATAATCACTAATAGAATCTACTGCATAAAATTTCACTATAAGGCTCGCCGTACCGATGCCTACTCTTCCTGCGCTTGAGTCGACGTACAAGGCGTTTTCTCCTACTGTTAGGTTGTCTGCCAGTGAAACGTTGTCGCTTATGTATGTGTTGTGCGCTATTATGCCGTTTGCTATGAAGTTATGGCTGTTTTCTATCATTAGGTCGTAGACGTGCCGCTCTTCATGAGTTTTTATTGAAACTATTTTGTCGAACAGCCCTATCAGTGATCCTAAAATTATAATACTCAAAGGGTTTGTTTTGTGTTCGTCACAATTTTTTTTGCATTATTAAAAACACGCTTTTGTCTACTGTGTAAAAGTTTTGGAATTCATCAAAGATTATGATGTAGTTCCTGCACCTTTCGAAGATGACTCCAAAAAAATCTGTCCAAGAGTTTATGTTTTCTAGCCCTGTAATGATATTGTATTTTTTCAGCTCCTCATTGAATTCTCTTAGCAGTTCTGATGAGGTTTTTTGACTCGTAGACAAAGAAGTATATCGCCTTTTTGTTTTTGATGAACTCCTTTGCAAGGGTTGTTTTGCCGATTCTTCTTAATCCTGACACAGCAATTGTTATCAGCTGTTTTTTTGAAAGCGAGGAGTATTCCTCCATTTGCTTTAATTCATTTTCCCTATTGACAAACTTCATTTTGTATTCACCTAAAGAGTTAATGGTCGGAAAAGTGTTTAAAACTTTTGAAATTGAATTTCGAAGCGCCAAAAATATGATATTTTTCAGAACTTCCTGTTCCAAAGCCCGGAATCGAAAATTCCGACGTTTCAGCAACTAACAATTTCTTTATGTTCAAAAATATATTGAATTAGAATCTAAAATAGTTGGTTATTCCTGATCGCTTAAAGCAACCTCTATTTTTT
>JAUYDG010000150.1 GCA_030691925.1 Nanobdellota archaeon | reverse complement strand
AGGACTGCTTAAAAGATAGGCTTTTTCCTTGATCCTGTTTATATTCCCTTTGTCAACAGAGTCTTTTAGCTCTTTAAGTGTGATAGCTACTCTTTCCTTTGTGTCTTTATCAACCTGGTCGTTGCAGTCTGTGAGCATCTTTTCGGCAATAGACATCAAGTTGTGTGCCTTCTTCCTCTCGATTATAAGCTGCATTTCCCTCTCTAGGGGCGTATAGCTGTAGTCTCCGCCTTCTTCTGGCTTCATTATCTCTATGGTTCTTGGATCTATTACTGGGCCGTATTTGTTCAGTTCGTTGTTGTTTGCCGTTATTTTTTTGTAGCTTTCTTCTATGTTTTTTAAGTAAGTCATTGGAAAGTTTGAGTAGAATATGGGTGAATTAGGGTAGTTTATCATCTTATACAGTGTTTCTGGCGACTGGTTTCTTCCTATGACTATATGCCTTTTTCCGAACCTTTTTGCCCATTTTTCTGTTTCTTTTACCTCTCTGTCCTGCCACAGTGCTATTGCTTCTAGGCTGGGGTTTTGCATGGCCCATTGTGAGTCTTTGAGTTGCCTTTCTTGTATCCTTTTTTCGTGGTCTAGTATTGTTACGAAGAGGTCTGGCTCTAGAATGTCTAAAAGGTCCTCGCTGTGAGAGTCTTTCCAGTGGTTTTTCCAGATGAATGTTGTGTGCGTGCCTATTATGTTGTGCTTATCTTCTTTTCCTTTGAGCTTTTCTTCTTGGAACTTTATTTTTAGGGTTTTTATGGCTGTTTCTGCTGCCTGTGCCAACGTTTCATCGTCTTTGTTTAGTATGTGTTCGTTGACTGTTGTGTGGCGTTTTAGGCATTCTTGCATCACGTCGCCTATTGAGTAGACTTGCACGTCTTTTCCTGTGCCTTTTCCTGATTTGTGCATCTCTTTTGAGTATTTTTTTACCTCTTTAAAATAGTCCATCTTGTCGCATTTAGAAATCCCGGTGCAGATTACGTTCATTTTAACATTTCCTCGACGGTGTAAGGGATGTTTCTCGTATTTTTAAGGGTTATGGTTTAAAAACTTTTAAGCGTTGACTAAAAGAATTATTCACAGTCTTCCGGGCAGGTAATGGCTTCATCGCCTTCGCAGATGTTATTTCCGCATATTGGCGTTTGTAGGTCTATGCATCTCGCTGCTACAGGCTCTGTTTGTTCTGTGATGCAGTACCCGTTCTCGCAGACGGTTGACATTCCCGGGCATCTCGGCTGCGGGCAATCAGCGTCGTATAAGCATTGGTCGCCCATCAGTATTGTCTCGTCTATGAACTCTTCTGGAATCTCTTGTAAATACTCTTCTACAGGTATTCCTGGATATTTGTAGCTGTATACCAAGAAGGATATCAAGAAAATTAGTGCTGCAAGAAGTATCATTATCAGTGAGTAATCGAATTTTAGGAGGGGTTTTTTCATAGGCTCTTATGCGCTGCTGAACTATTTAAACCTTTTTAGGCAAGAAAGTACACATAAGCAGGCTTATGCGTAATGTTCCGGAAATTATTTACGCCAGAAAATTTAAATATAGTAAAGTCTAATCAGAGGACAATGATAAGTTTCACCTCTCCTATAAAAAAAGAAGATATCCTTATTAAAGGAGAAACAGTATTAAAAGAGTATGGCTCGATAATACTAACTGATTTTAGGATAATTAAAATAGTTAATGGATTCTTTTCCAAAAGATTTCAAGACATCCCTTATAAGTTTCTTAACTCTATTAAGTATGGGCAAGAAATAAATAAGAAAATATTCAATATAGGTATTACTCTTCTTGGGTTATACCTGTTTTGTTCATGGTTAAGCTCTAAAATCCCTGAAGGGGGGCTATTAACATCAGCATTTGAAGGGGTAGCAAATAGTTTAAATGCATTTTCATTGATTTTTCTAATACTCGGAATCTGCATTATAGCTTATGTACTTATTTTTCAATCAAAAAACACATCGTTCATAAGTTCAAATTCGAATATTAATGCCCTTTATGACAAGGAACTAATAAAGGATGTTAGGGAATTTCAAAAGAGATATTTTGAAAATCCATAAAGTTTAGTTCCAAAATTTTCACAAATCAAAAAAGGGTTGTAAATGGAAAAGTGTCCTAAATGCGGAGCAAGTATCAGTTCTGAAGATAATTTTTGCCCTGAATGTAGCTATAAAATAAAAAGTCCTACAAAACAGATTGAAGAAGAAGAAAGAGCAAAAATAAAAGGGCGGTTAGCAGGTATAGAAGAGTTTAAAGAAGAAAAACTAAAGAAGGAAGAAGAAACAAAATTAGAGAAAAGTTGGGGAAAAACTAAAATAATACTTCTGTCTATACTTGCTCTTATTCTTTTGATAGGATTACTTTTCGGAGGATGTAAGATTAAAGATTCTATAAATAAGTGGGGGAAAGCCTCTTTTAATGAGCTTTGTGAAAAAAATAATGACTGTATTTCTGAAGAATGTGAAAACGGGCAGTGTACCTGTAGCCCTATGGGGGGAAAATGCGATAAAGATTCTGATTGTTGTAGTAGTCATCCTTATTGTGAAGGTTGGTTTGGAAAAAAGTATTGCTCCGCTTATAATCGAGAGTACGGAACTTGGGATGCATTAAAAGGTGTGTTTATACTGATTATTATACTCGGAATTCTAGGTCTAATTAAAAAGAAATAAAAAGATAAAGCCAAATATCTATTACGCATAATGTGTGTTATGCGTAATATTTTTATATTCTGACGTATCATTACGCATTAACCAGAGGTAATAGCCTGACTTTTGGAAGAAAAGGGATGATAAACTTAGAAATCTTAAAGAAACTTGAAACGGAGCTGAAGCTTAGAGGCTTCTCGCAAAATACGATAAAGACTTATGTCCTGTCCAACAAGCTTTTTCTGGAGTGGATCAAAAAACAGCCGGAGCAGGTTACAGAGCAGGATGTGAAAGATTACCTATCCCATCTAATGTCCGATAATGGGGTATTAGCATCTTCTATTGCTTTGAAGAAAGCAGCCTTGAAATTCTTGTTTGATGAGACCCTAAAAAAGGGTATAGTAAACTTAAAGACGCCAAAGATAGCCAAGCATGTTCCGGTGGTATTGACAAAGGATGAGGTTAAAAGGCTTATCGATTCTGCAGGAAGCTACAAGTCAAGGGTTATGATACAGTTCCTCTATTCTTCAGGCCTTAGGCTTTCTGAGCTGGTGAAGCTGAAGGTTGATGATCTTGAGATGAAAGAAAAGATAGGGTGGGTGAGGGGGGGAAAAGGCGGCAAGGACAGGATTTTTCTGCTTTCAGAGGCGCTTATTAAAGAGCTGGAGAAGTATATGCTTACATTGGACCTTAATGAAAAATATTTGTTCCCGGGGAAGAATGGCTACATATCTTCGCGTAATGTCCAAAAGATAGTCGGGTTTGCTGCAAGAAGGGCAGGGATCAAGAAGAACGTCCACCCCCATATGCTTAGGCATTGCTTCGCTACCCATCTCCTGGAAGCAGGTGTTGACATTAGGAAGATTCAGGAGCTTTTAGGCCATTCTAACCTACAGACCACGCAGATATACACTTCTGTATCAAAAGAAGAGCTTAAGAAAGTTAGAAGCCCTTTAGATTCTTTGTAATGTCTTTAGCCTTTTCTGGCTCTAATTTTCTTTCGATTGAGTAATCTTTTGGCGGTTTAGGCATTACAGCAAAGCCGAGGCTGACTGAGATCTCGTATATTCTATAGGATATTTCAACAAGTTTTGGGTTGTATAGTATCTCCTCTATTTTCATGAGTTATCAAGAGGGGTGTATAATTAATAAATATTGTTCTTGTTTAGAGAATATTTATTAACTTCCTCGATATACTATTATCATATGGCAAGTGAAGATCTTGTAAGCGTTAGGCAGCGCTTGGAGAACCTGAAAAAGAATCCTAGATACGTTCCAATGCCCTTGGATAATATCGTTCCTGATAAGGAAGCAAAGCCTATTGGGGAGGGGGAATTGACATTCGGGAAGCTGTTACAGCAGAAGATAGACAAGGTGATAAAAAAGATAGAGCTTATCAAGGAAAAGATGAAAACTTCTGACACGTTCATGAACCATTTTTACGACTTGAAAAATGCTGAGAAGGAATTTCTCGGATTATTGGGGCAGGCTGAGGAGAAGCATGTGACCTTTCCGAGCACTTTTGCCAAAAAAATCGACGAGATTAAAGGCAATATCCGTTCTAAAATTAGGTAGTTTTCATTACTCTCCGACGGGAACATTAAGTTTATATAGGAGAAACGCCCTTAAATAATCAAAAATTGAAAGGGGGTGAAAAGAGAAATGGGAACAATTCTTGTCAGAAACGCTGTAAAAAGAAAATCAGGTTACCTGTACTACGTAGACGGTAAAGGTAACGTCTGCGAAGCAAAGATGGCTCGCGGCGGCAGAAAGAAAAAGAAAAGATAAGCTAAAAACTTTTTAGCAAATCTTAAACTTTTTTCTTTATTTTTTTTTAGAATATTTCTTTTTTAAAAATTAAGGGATGAAGTTATATCCCATTTATAACCCCTCCCTGATGTTTTCAGGAACTTGAAAATCGAAGGCTTGTAGCGACTAGCTTTTGAGTAGATCTGTAAAGGCCTTTCTAAAGAGTTTCTTCGCCCTGATATACTCTTTTTCCCCGTTAGGGGCGAGTGTATAGAGCTTTTTTCTTCCTTCTTGTTTGAAGGCTACCAGCTTGTTATGGCGCAGTTTTTTCAAAGCTGGATAGATGGTTCCGGGGGTTAATTTAGAACTCTTTTTCCTCCCTATAATCTCCGCCAGTTCATCGCCACAAAGCCTTTTTCGCTTCAGTTCATGAAGTATTTGAAACGATAAAAAGCCTCTAAGATCTATTACTTTGCGCCTAGTCATTAATTATATAGGGCATACAATATTTATAAATATTTCTATAGTCTAATCTATATATTGTATAGCATATATATAGGTTATAAAATAAATTGTATAAACAATATATAGCATTAGCAATATAATTTGGGTGAACTAAAACTTTTAAGCAAAGATTAAAACTTTTATCCTAAATTATGTCGGAAAACATGGATTGGCAAATATCAAAATAGTTCTGTTTTAAGAATTACGGATCAGAAAGAAATTCATAAATTTACGGATACAATTAAGTCAAGCAGTAATTGGCGTATAGAAAGATATTTAAAAACATAAAATTAGAACAAAGCTGAATAGATTGGGCCCGTAGCTCAGCTTGGTAGAGCATCTGACTCTTAATCAGGTGGTCGAGGGTTCAAATCCCTCCGGGCCCGTCCAAACTTTAGATAAATAAAATGAAAAACATCTACAAAAGTGAAGAATGGATAAATCTTGAATTAAATGTTAGATCAGATTTAGTGCCCGCAATTGAAGAAGTAAGGCATGGAGCTCAAATAGAATTTTGGCGCAGTATGTTCGACAACAATCGTGAAGAACAGATAAATTATTTAGAATATTCTTTGAAAAAAATAGGGATAAATTATAGGACTTATGAATTGGATTATTACATATCTTGGGAAGAATCTTGGTTAGATAAATTATGGGGAAAAGTAACGCCTGAAGGTAAAGTGATTCATGAAATAAATCATGGCCAATTTCTAGGATACCCTCAGTGTTGTATTGATAATTTTGAAGCAAGCTGTGAAACATATCTACAGGGAAAAGGACTTGGACCTATGGCTAAATTTTGGCAAGATGCTAAAAAGGCAATGCAAGAAGGTAAATTTAATGAAAGCCTATTTTATGTATTACACGCTCCTTGCAGTCTTTGTTGCAAAGAAACTATAAAAATGGCAGAAGAAATAAAGAAAGTCTTAAATTTTAATGATACTGAAGCAGGAGAATATCTTAAATTATTAAATCAAAAAAATATTCTAAATATCAAAATTAAATAAAAAGTGAGAGAATCAGCCTAAATAACTGAGCTCTCTTCTTTGTTTCTGTACAGCCGCTTTTTGGCCTTTCTCCAATATGCCTTTTAGCGTTTCTTCAAATTCCTTCGCAGCCTTCAATAATGGCTGGAAGTCTATCTTTAACCCTAAATATTTGTCTAATATCTCTATGATCTTTGCGGCTGCTTTGCTGTCGCCAAGGCCAATATGGCTTTCGATAAAGAATGCAGAAATCATCTCTTTCTTCTTCAGCAGCAATGCTCCTGTCACGCCCATGACCATGCCTTCTTTTAGGGGCGCTAAGCCATAGCTGTCAAACATCTTTTTCTTTGGGTCTTGCATTGTGAAGTAAAATGTCTTCATCCCGTCCTGGTCCTCAGTGCCTATGGCTTCCAGGCTTATTATCTCCTTTGCCTTTAGCATGTCGGATAATTCGATGATGCTGTTTGATATTTTCCATTCCAGCCCTCTTACTGCGCTAAGGGCGTGTATGATTACAATGTTGTGTTTTTTATCGTAGAAAATGCCTAGGGGTTCTACTATTTTTGACTCGTGCACTGCGGCTATTGGAAGCAGCTCTTCTGACCATATCTTTCCTATCATCTTCGCGTTTAGGTGTTTTATAAGAAACTCTGTGGTTATAGTCCCTACAAGTCCGAATCCGGGGAATCCTTCGATTATAATTGGGTTTTTTGGTTTTTCAGTTAGTTCGATTTGCATAAATCCTTTCTAGTAATCCAGCCTTTAAATATTTTTGTATCCTTTAGTGAGTAGTGAGTAAATTATATAAACAAACAGACCTCTTTTAACCGCATGAACAAAAATTGTTTGATAATATTATTCTTAACAGCTTTATTATTCGGTTGTGCCAAGGCTCCTGAAGAGGTTAACCAGTTTGCTGATGAAAATTCCAACCTTAAGGAACAGATCCGAGAATTAGAGTCTCAGGTTACTGATTTGAAAAACCAGTTGACTAGTGTTACAGAGGAAAGGGACAAGTACTTGAAAGAGCTTGATGAGTTTTACCTTACTAAGATAACAGGGACTGTTGATTTGATGCACTGGGACGACAATGATATGATAAGGGCGTTAGGGAAGTATAATGACAAATTCAATGGCGCTTCCTGGAAGATATATGTTTATAGGCGGGACAATAAGGATTTCTATTGGCAGTTAGGGGGCGAATTCGTCCAGGACCCTTTCTTTGAATTAAGAAGAAAAGACCAAGACCAGGAGTTGAATGTTTCGCATCTCAGGATTGAGCGCCTTGCTATAGACTACAACCAGACTTTGGCGCAGGAAGAATATGTCAAGTATGTGCAAAACGTTTTGAAGGAAACCCAGCTTGACAAGGACCTTACATGCTACCAGCAGACGATATGCAGGGATATTAAGGTTATAAAATGTACGAAGGACAGTAAGGATTATCACAGCTGGTTTGAGGGCTCACACCTGTTCACCTCGCTGTTTGATAGCAGGGAAGCGTTAGACGCTTTTGAGAAGTTTTACTGTTATTCTCAGCCTGGCTCGATGACTAGTATCCAATGAAAGAATGGTTGGAAAAACTGAGGAATTCTAGAAAGCTGATAATAGTCGAAGGGAAGAAGGATAAGGCTGCGTTAGAGAAGCTTGGTGTGAAGAACGTATTGCCTATCTCTCGTAAGCCATTATACTCGTTTATAGAGGGTATTGATGCGGAGGAAGTTATCATCTTGACTGATCTTGACAGGACGGGAAAAAGACTTTATAGTATTATAAAACATAACTTGCAGCTTAAAGGGATAAAGGTGGATAATTATTTCCGAGAATATTTGTTCAAGAATGCTAAGATAACCCCAATAGAAGGTTTAGTCCATTATTTAAAAAAGGAGGGTGTTATCTGATTATTTTGATTTGATGATTTGGTCCAGTTGTTCTTCTATCTTTGGGGCTGCCTCTTCCAACATTTTCGGAAGGTACACTTCAAACATTTTATCCAAGTATACGCTTATATCTTTTTCTGTAAACATCGAACAGGCGTTCTCATATAATATTGAGAGCTGATTATCATTCTTTATGCCCGATACGTAATCCTGCATTTGTTTTTGAAATTCTTCCGTGCTTTGATCCTTGTTATACTCTTTTTCTAGTTTTTTGAAGAGAATTTCATAGCCTTCTTTGTCTGGTTTTCCATCATTGTCTATGTCTGTAGCAAGGTTGATTATATCGTTTGCGATTTCTTTTTTTAGCTCATCTGAGGACTCTATCTTTATGCTATAGGTGTTCTGGGCATTTGTTTTAACAGGCGTTAATGCCAATAAAGAAGTGGCTAGGATATATGTTAATGTTTTCTTGATGTTCATTTTTATCCTCCGTCTGTAGTTTTATTATAATCTATGCGTCTTCTAGAACTAGCTATTATATAAATCTTTCGTTGTGTTACCACTATAAAGTTAATAATTATCAGCCTATCGATTAAGAACTTGCAATGAGTCTTTCTATCTCTTCTTTCCAATAACTTAGTTTTTCTTTTAGAATGCTCTCTTCTTTTGCTTCAACGTTTATTCTTATGTATTCCTCTGTCCCGCTTGGCCTTATCAGTATTTGCGTGTCTTCTGTTTTCATCAGTATCCCGTCTTTGGTTATCACTTCGCAGCCTTCAGGTATTTTGATTTTTTTCATCACGACTTCTTTTTTTTCGTTAGGGCATTTTAGCTTTATTCTTCGCATTGGGTATTTTGGTATTTCTGAAAGTATCTGCGACAGCTTCTTTCCTTCTGCCTCCAGCGCTTGCAAGGTTTTGAAGATAGCGTATATCCCGTCGGGCCAGAGCCCGAATTCTGGGAAGATGTAGCTCCCTGATGGCTCTCCGCCGAAGCATGCGTTGTAGTATTTTACATCGTTAGCTACGAACACATCCCCTACTCTTGACCTTACAACCTTAAGTTCATTTAGGTGGTCTTCTACCGCCATTGATGCGTCGACTGTTGTCACAACTGTTTTGTTTGTCTTCTGGTGTGCTGCGCCTTTGCACAGGAATATGAGGAACTTGTCGAAGTCGGCGACTTTTCCTTCGTCGTCTATTGCCATCATCCTGTCTGCATCGCCGTCATGGCAGAAGCCTATGTCGCATCCTCTTTCCTTTACCAGTTTCGCGGTTTCTTTCAGGTTTTCTTCGTTAGGCTCAGGGTTTCTGTTTGGGAAGCTTCCGTCAGGGTCGCAGTTGATTTCTTCTACCTTGTATCCGTATCTCTTTAGCAGCGTTGGTGATATTCGGCTTGCTGCCCCGTTTCCGGGATCGATCAGTATTTTCCCTCTTCCTCGGAGTTTTATTCTTTCGAGAATCGCGCTCATGTAGCCTTTTTCTATGCTCTTTTCTATAAGCTCCCCTTGGCTTAGGCCGGGGTTGTATTTTTTGTTGGTGATTATGGTTTCTATGTCGATTTCTTTTTTCCTGGAGTATGCCAGTCCGTCTGGCCCCAGTATTTTGAATCCGTTGTATTCTTTTGGGTTGTGTGATGCTGTTATGATCACGCCTTCTTTGGAAGATGTTTTGCAGCCAAAGGCTACTACTGGAGTCGGGGCCATGTTCAGGTCTACGACATTTTTATATCGCAAAATCGATGATATCAAGGCTTTTTTGAGCAGGGGTCCAGAAAGTCTTGGGTCCATCCCCACGATTATTGTTTCACTTTTTGCATAGGTTCCTAATGCTTTTCCGATGTCTCTTGCCAGCTGTTTGGTTATGCTTTCTCCGTATACCCCCCTTATTCCTGATGTTCCGAACAGGCTCATTTTACTGTAACGCTCTTGGCGAGGTTTTTTGGGGTGTCCGGATTGTGCCCTCTTTCTACAGACAGGTAGTATGCCAATAACTGCGCAGGGATTATGTTTATTATTGGTGACAGCCCGCCTTTGTCCGGGACTTTTATGAAATAGTCAAACACCTCGTTGTTTTCCGGGCTTATCCCTATTATGTACCCTCCTCTGGCCTTTATCTCCATCGCGTTGCTCAGTATTTCTTTTTTGTTATCGTCATCTGATGCGAAGACTATGCATGGTGTTCCTTGTTCTATCAGCGCTAGCGTCCCGTGTTTCAGCTCTCCGCCTGCAAATCCCTCCGCGTGGATGTAGCTTACTTCTTTGATTTTCAGCGCAGTCTCTAATGCTATGGGGTAGTTGACGGATCTCCCGATTATGAATAAATGCTCCTTGTCTTTTATTTTTGCGGCTAATTTTCTTATTTGTTCTCCAAACTCTTTGCTTAGCATTTCTCCCGTGTATCCTGCTGTCTTTTCCAGGACTTTTTTCCCTTCTTCGAACTTTCCGTCGCAGGCGTAAGCCAGCAGTGTCAGCAGTGCGAGCTGCGATGTGAACGCTTTTGTTGAGGCTACTGCTATCTCCGGTCCGGCGTTGGTTTGGAAAAAAACGTCAGACTGCCTCATTAGTGTTGAGCCTGTTACGTTGACTATTGATATTATTTTGGATTTTTTCTCTTTCGCTGCTTTCACTGCCTCCAGTACATCGGCTGTTTCTCCGCTTTGGGATATTGGTATGACTAGGGTTTTTTCGGTTAGGAAGTGTTCGTAGCTTGGGAATTCTGAGGCTAAGACTACGTTGATGTGTTTTTTTGTTATTTTTGAGAATATGTAGGATGCGGTCAGCGCCGCGTGGTATGCTGTTCCGCAGGCGACGAAGAAAGTTCCGAATCCCTTGTTTATCTCTTCTGCTATCTTTTTTATTTCTTTTTCATCCTGGTTTATCGCTCTTTTGAGCGTTTCTTTTTGTTCGGATATCTCTTTGAGCATGTAGTGCGGATAGCCGTTTTTTTGCGCCTGTTCTAGTGTCCATTTTATTTCGCTTGTTTCTTTCTTTATTTCTTTGTTGGTTTTGAGGCTGTAGATTTTTATTTCTTTGTTTATGGTTACTAGCTCTTCGTCATCGAGGAATATTACCTTGTTGGTATGTTTTAGGAATGCTGGCACGTCTGATGCTATGAAGTATTCTCCATCTCCAAGCCCTAGGACAAGGGGGCTTCCTTTTTTTGCTGCGATGATTTTTTCTTCTTTTTCGTGTACGGCTACGATGGCATAATTCCCTTCTAATCTTTTTAATGCCGCTTTTACTGCTTCTTCAAAGCCCAGATGCATGTTTTCTTCTATCAGGTGAGGTATTACTTCGGTGTCTGTTTCTGACACGAACTTGTGTCTTTTTTCCAGTTCTTTTCTTAGCTCTTGGAAGTTTTCTATTATCCCGTTGTGCACTACTGCTATTTTTTTGTCACAGCTTATGTGTGGGTGAGCATTCGCTTCTGTTGCTCCGCCGTGCGTGGCCCATCTTGTGTGGCCTATTGCTACGTGGCTTTCTTTTAGTTTTGAGGCGCCATAGAAGTCTCCTATCTTCCCAACCTTCTTTATAATATCGAGCTTATCGTTCTTGAAAGCGATTCCCCACGAGTCGTATCCGCGGTATTCCAGCCTTTTTAGCCCATCGGTCACTATCTCTGTTGCGTTCTTTTTTCCTTTGTAGCATATTATTCCGCACATGTTCAGCCCTTTTTGTTAATCTTTCTACGGAACCTTTATATATAAGTGTTATTAATAATTTTATAATACTACTAAAAAATATTTTTGGGTGGTTACTATGAAGATAATTGATGAAAGGGAAAACCAGACTCTGTCT
>JAUYDG010000108.1 GCA_030691925.1 Nanobdellota archaeon | reverse complement strand
TTTTCTTCGTGGTCTATGAATGCTTGTAGTTGTGTAGGGTCTGTTACTTGCACCTTTGCTTCTATTTCCGTGTTTTTGATCTCCAGCGCTACGTCCAGCAATGCTATCTTAGCATTTTTCACTAATTTAGGCATTCCTGCATGAACTCTTTCTTTATCCAATAATATCCCTTGTATGAGTTCTGAGTCTTCTGTTCCCCCGCCTACTTTCTTTTCTAGCTTTATGTCGTCTATGCTTATGCTGCTGTCTTCTGCTACCTGTCTTACTGCCTTTACTGCTAAGTCTGCCAGGTGTTCTCTTGCTGCTTCTGCTCCTTTTCCTGTCATTGCGGTTATAGCAATATTTCTCAGTATTTCTGTGTCTTTTATCGTTACTGGCTTGGCTATCCTGTTTAGTATTTCTTGTGCTTTTTCTGCTGCCTGCCTGTATCCTCTGGTTATGACTGTTGGGTGTATTTCTTGGTCTAGAAGCCTTTCTGCGTTTTTCAGGAGTTCTCCTGCGAATACTACTGCTGTTGTTGTTCCATCGCCAACTTGGTCTTCCTGCGTTTTGGCTATTTCTACTATCATCTTTGCTGCTGGGTGCTCGATCTGCATCTCTTCTAGTATTGTTACTCCGTCGTTTGTTATTGTTACGTCTCCTAGGCTGTCGACTATCATCTTGTCCATTCCTTTCGGGCCTAGTGTTGTCCTTACTGTTTCTGCCACTATCTTGGCGGCCATTATGTTGTTTCTTTGCGCGTCCCTGCCTATTGTTCTTGTTGTACCTTCCGGCAGGATGAAGATTGGTTGTGTTTGCATTGCCATTTTTTTATTCCTCCTATTTTGGATTATTTTGTTTTAGGTTTCCTTTGAGAATTTTTTCTTTTTGAAAACCACCTGTTTTAGAAAATGTTTGTAACCACTACTATTTAAATATTCCGGTTTTAGGTTTTAGGTTTTAGGGATTTGCACATAAATAAAAAGTTTTATATACCATTTTAAAGGTCAAAAATCAAAATGAGATACGGAATCATCGCAAACCCCAAGTCAGGAAAGTTAAGCATAGATGATAAAAGGATTATTTTAGAGCACGCTAGTAGTATTCTGCAGGATTGCAAGATTTATGGCCTCGATACCTGCTCAGCTGAAGAGTTCAGAAGCTGCGCTGATGAAGTTTCAAGGAAAGTAGGCACACTAGTTGTTGCCGGAGGTGACGGGACGCTTCACGACGTTATAAACTCTGTAAGCCAGGAAGCTTTGCTGTCATATCTGCCTCTAGGCTCTGGGAACGCCATAAAGTACGCTTTAAGCTTACCTGAAACCATATCAGAAACCGCAGAGCAGATAAAGAAAGGTAATAAGCACTCTCTTGACTTGATACTGTGTGATAATTCTAAGAAGACGTTCGTGGCTGATGTCGGCTTAGGCGGCTATATAATGAATGAGCGTGAAAAGAATTTGCACAAGGGAAAGAAGGGGAGGTTAGCCTATGCTTTGGCTAGCGTCGGTCAAGCTTTAGAATATGAAAGAGGAAACGCTACTGTTGTAGTTGACAATGAGAAATTATCATTCAATAATATATGGAGTTTTGTGTTAACAAAGATAAGATGCGGAGGTTATGGCCTGAATGTCATGCCTAAAGCAAGGTTAGACGATGGTTACATACATTTCTTGGCTATAGATTCAAACTGGCTCGAATTATTTTACGGCTTGACAACAGCTTTTCTAGGGAAAAACAAGGTTGGTAAATACATAGCTTGTAAAAAGGTCCAGATCGTAACAAGCAAAAAAGAGTATTTGGAGATTGGCGGTGATGTTGACCGGAAAGATACAAATTTTGTATTCGAGATACTCCCGGGCTGTTTACAGATGAAGTATTAGCCGGAAATCCTTCCTTTTTTTCTCAGTTAAGTTTTTAAACACTTAGAGTTTTCATGAGATTTATGATAGACTTCAACAATCTTATAAGCAATTATGTCAAGAGGGAAATCAAGGAAAAAACCATCGGCAGGTATTATCCTTCCGAAGCTGGGAATTGCATAAGAAAAGTCTTCTACTCTTATAAGAATCCTAAAGAAGTGGATTTAGAGCTTTTAAAAGTCTTTGAAGCAGGCAACATCCTTCATGAGTTCATCGTCAATGTCTTGGAAAGCGAAAAGAATCCTCAGATCGAGTTGCTTGAGAAAGAAAGCCCTTTCACCTTAGAGGTGGATGATATGACCATTTCTGGAAGGGTTGATGATATAGTTGTTGTTAAGGTAGACAACAAGGTTTACCTCGTAGAGGTCAAGTCCACTAGCAGTTTGAAATACACTCATGAGCCTCACGAAGCCCACATCATGCAGCTGCAGCTTTACATGCACGCTAAGAACATTCATAACGGGATGATAATCTACGTAGAGAGGAATACTTTGCAGAGCAAGTCTTTCCAGCTAAACTATGATATTAAAGGCGCTGAGAAGGCTATCAAAAGATTGAAAGATATCCATCAATGTCTTAAAGAAAATAAGCTTCCAATACCAGAAGCAAGAGCAGTGTATGCTAAAGGTTGGATGTGCAAAGGCTGCCAGTACAGGGAAGAGTGCTTTAAGGATACGCCACACTTGTAAGGTGAAAGCTATGAGGATTGAAAAGAAGACAGTACCAGAATTCTTTCAAAAAATTCTTGATGGTGACAAGACGTTTGAGCTTAGGCTTGCAGACTTCGAATGCAAAACTGGTGACCTATTAATTCTGCGTGAATGGGATCCTGAAAGGAAGGAATACACTGGCAGGCAGCTTGAAAAGAAAGTGACTTATATATTAAAGACAAAAGACATAAAATTCTTCCAGAAGAAAGATTTAGAAAAATATGGCTTTCAGGTTATCGCATTTAAGTAAACTTCTTTCATAACAACCTATGATTTGATAAACAGAAAGGGGTAGTAAAGTATTTAAATTGCAAAAAATATTATAATATATGCTCAAATTCATCGTAATAACAGGTGGAGTTCTTTCTGGTTTAGGCAAGGGCATCGCGGCTGCTTCTATAGGCCATCTTCTCTCCAGCAGGTACAAAGTCATACCGATAAAATGCGACGGCTACCTCAACGTTGATCCCGGCACTATGAATCCTACAGAGCATGGAGAGGTTTTCGTCTTGGATGACGGCGGAGAGGTTGACATGGATTTCGGGCATTATGAAAGGTTCCTGAACATTACTTGCAAGTCCAAGTGGAATATTACCATGGGCAAGGTGTTCAACGAGATAAGGGAGAAAGAAAGAAGGGGCGACTATTTGGGGAAGACTGTACAGTATGTCCCGCATGTTACTAATCTCATCAAGGAGAAGTTTTTTGAGATAGCCAAGGAAGAAGATGCTGAGATAGTCCTTATAGAGATAGGCGGCACTGTCGGTGACATGGAAAACGAATTGTATCTAGAGGCTGCCAGGCAGCTGAAGAATGATGTCGGCAACGATAATGTCCTTTATGTTCACCTGACTTACGTCCCTATACCCTTTGGTGCTAATGAGCAGAAGAGCAAGCCTACCCAGCAGAGCGTTCACCTTTTGCTCCAGAGGGGGGTGCAGCCCAATATCATAATCGGCCGCTGCTCGGAATACTTGGATGATAGGATTAAGGAGAAGATTGCGCAGTTCTGCAACATCGGGAAGGATGCTGTTATCACAGGCCTTGATGTTGATGATATTTATAAGATTCCCATAGTTTTTGAGCAGGAGGGCATTGTTGACATCATTGGCAAGAACCTGAACCTTGAAATACCTAAGGACACTTCAAAGTGGAAGAGCCTTGTAAGGGAGAAGGAGTCTGCCAAGGATCGCGTAAGCATCGCATTGTGCGGCAAGTATACTCGGCTTGAGGACTCTTATGCCAGCGTTATCGAGGCATTGAACCACTGCTCTGCCAATCTCGGCTGCAAAGTGGATGTTAAGTGGGTCGACACTACTGATGAGAACAAGGTCGAGGAGCAGCTTAAAGGCGTTGACGGCATAATCGTGCCAGGAGGCTTCGGCAGCAGAGGCGCAGAAGGGAAGATAAGGGCTGTAAGGTATGCTAGGGAGAGGAATGTGCCTTACCTCGGCTTATGCTTTGGCCTTCAGCTTGCGGTTATCGAATTCGCCAGGGATGTTTGCGGCCTAGAAAATGCTAACTCTACAGAGATAGATTCTAAAACTGCCCACCCTGTTGTTGACATACTGCCTGAGCAGAAAACAGTCAGAGAAAAGGGCGGCACTATGAGGCTTGGGGCTTACACTGCTGATGTCATGGAAGGCAGCAAGGTCTTTTACTTGTATAATTCTGCCAAGGTTTCTGAGAGGCACAGGCATCGTTACGAGGTTAATCCAGAATACCACAAGATATTGGAAGATAAGGGTTTGGTGTTTTCAGGCACTTCACAGAATGGCAAGCTTGTAGAGTTCATAGAGCTTCCAAGCCATGATTATTTTGTCGCTACCCAGGCGCATCCTGAGCTGAAGTCCAAGTTGGAAAAGCCTGCACCTCTATTTTATGGTTTTGTCAAGGCTTGCATGAAATAGCTTAGAATATTCTTTTTATCTCCTTTAGCCTGCGTTCGTAGTCTGTTGATGTCCTGAACATGTTCCAGAAGACTTTCTGCAGCCATGCAATCCATTCCTGGTCGTATATCTCATAGAATATCCTGGTGTCCTTTTCGAGTTCCCCGTGCTTGTAGTCTTCCGCTTTTTCCTCGTGCTTGAAGCGCGCAATCTTGTCGTCAATTATGAACCCCCTTAATGGATGGTAGCAGTGCTTTATCTCGATAAATCCCTGGTACTTTTGCGCTAGTGCTTGCAGCTTTGAAATATTAGCAATCGAAGCTATGTTTATCCTGCACAACAGCTTAATATGGACCTTTCTCTTCAGCGTTTCTTCTATAACGTCTATAACCTTTTCATTGTTCTCCTTTAAGTTGATGAATGACACGTTTCCTGAGAAGCAGTAGATGTTGCTCTCTGCCTGCCTGAGCAGTGGTATAAGGCGGTGCTTGCCGGAGAATGCATCTTCATTAGTGTAGTATTCGGTGAATGCCTTCTTTTTTTTGTTGTCTATGGATTGGAATATGTCCATGAAGTCGAAGTCTTTCTTGTTCCTGCCTGACCTTATCTGTGAGTACAGGCTTTCCCTCAGGTCGTCGCTTGCTACAGAATCAGAGTAGTTGTAGAACACGATTTTTAGCGCAGCCTTTGAGCCTGCCCTGAACGTCCTGCAGTCTATGAGCCCTGTAATCTCCTTTACCTGCTTTACGTAAGAGTCCGTTGTCACCCAGCTCCTCTTGATAAGCTTTGATATCTCCTGTATCGTCCTCGGCCCCTTCTTCACGTAGCTTACTATCGCCTTTTTGTCGTCTTCATTCAGTGCCATGATTGTTCTTAGGGCTCAGCCCTTTATAAATTTTATTAAAACACTATTATAGAAAATTTAAACTATAATTTATCTTTATTAAAACACTTATTATAGAATAGAGGTTGTTGGAGGGGCAAAATGAAAAAATACATCCTTACTGGCGGGCCTTGCACCGGAAAGACAACACTGCTCGAAAAGATAGCAAAAGAAGGGTTCAACACTATAGACGAAGTTGCGAGAGAGATAATCCTCGAAGAAGAAAACAAGGAAAAAAGCACCCTGGGCTACAAAGGCATTCTGCCATGGAACAGCATCGAAAAATTCCATGACCTGGTCATACACAGGCAGCTGGATGAAGAGAAAAGAGTCTACACATCTGCTTTTCTGGACAGGTCATTAGTAGACAACGTCGCTTACATGAGCCTGGGGAAGGTAAGGAATGACGGCCATATCTACCAGTGCATAGAGCAAGCAGGCTACGGCAAGGTGTTCTTCCTGGAACAACTGCCACACTACGCCAAAGATGAGGCAAGGAAGGAAAGCCCTGAAGAGGCAAAGAAGATACACAGAAGGTTATACGAGGTATACCATGATTTAGGGTTCGAGATGATCAATGTTCCTCCTATAGGCGTAGAGCAAAGAGCAAAGTTCATACTTGAGTACCTAAAATGATTCCTGAAATCGTCAAGATAGAAAAAGAAGGCAAAAACTATCTGCTTTTTAACAAAAGGGGCATGGTGTTGGAGCTTTCATCCAAAGAGTACAGCATATTTAGCAGATTCGCGCGTCAAAAAAGATTCCCCTCTTTGCATAAGGAATTCTTTAACAGGTTATGCAGTTATGAAATGACTAGTTTTAACGGATACAAGGCAAGAAAAGTCCCGGTTGAATACTCACAGAAACTTCTGAATCATAATTCTCCGGAGCCTGTTTTCAAGTCACCGATAGTGGCGCACTTAGGGCTGACATCTTCATGCAATATGGGGTGCAAGTACTGCTCTGTAAGGAAGCCTTACAATAAGGTTAGTGAGCTTTCGACAGCAGAATGGAAAAAGGTGATAGGAAAGCTTGCAGGTTTAGGCGTTTTTCAGATAGGGTTTACAGGCGGAGAGCCTACGCTCAGGAAGGACATTGTTGAGCTAGCAAAACACGTTACAAAGAACAAGTGCACATTTAACCTTACAACTAACGGCTGGAACCTTGACGAAAAGCTTATAGTCTCGCTGAAAAAAGAAGGAATGCGCCAGTGCCAAGTGTCATTAGACTGCCATATCCCCGCTGTGAATGACAGGCTTAGAGGCAAAAACTCCTTCGAGCATGCTTGTTATGCGATAAAACTTCTTAAAAGGAATGGTATTGTAGTTGGCATCGACTGTGTTGTTTCCAAAAACAATCTGCCTCACATAACAGAATTTGTCAGGTGGCTTTCAAAAGAGGATATACCTTACCTGACGCTGATAAAGATAAAACAGGGCGACTTGAGCCTTGAAACTTTCAAGCGGCTTTATCCTGGTTATTTTGAATACGGCAAAGTGATAGAGCAGATTTGCAGCAGGGAGAATGTCATGCCGTGCGTAACGCTTGACTGCGGCTCTGTCAGCAACTTGCAATACACCTTAAATGATGATGAGCTCAGAAAAGTGCCGATCGCTGGCTGCCCGGCAGGGCATACTTTACTTTCGATAGCGCCGAATGGTGATATCTACCCGTGCGTAGCATTAGGAAGCCCTGAATTCTATATCGGTAACGCCCTTAAGGACGACCTAAATCATCTTTGGAATGATAATACAATACTCCAAGAGCTTAGGCAGGTAAAGTCAGAAGTCAAAGGGCGATGCAAGGATTGTTCACGCCTGGACCACTGCCGTGCAGGCTGCCGCGGAATAGCCTATTCATTGTATAATGATGTTTGGGAGAGTGATAAAACATGCAGGAGGTAATGCAAAATGGAAGTAAGAACAGACAAGTTCCTTAGCGGGCACTACGCCTACTTCGTGGAGCTGCCTGAGAGGAAGCCGAGGAAGAGCCTTGAGAAGGAAGTGCTTCTCGCGGATGTGAGGATTCCTTTGGCAGACGAATCAGGGACATACTACAAAGAAGTGAAGCCAAGAATGGAGAGCAAGTACACAGATTGATTTTTTATTTTTTTTAATTTTTTATTTTAAAGGAGGAAAAAATGCAAAGGAAACTAATAGAAGTTGCTTATGAAATAACATACATGTGTAACCTTAGGTGTTCTCATTGTTATAACAGCCAAGAGCTCAGCCATAGAGAAGAGCTTACAACAGAGCAATCAAAGAAGGCCTTGAAAGAGCTTCATGATTTCGGGGCAACAAAGCTGAAAATCGGAGGCGGAGAGCCTTTGCTGAGGGAAGATTTCTTCGAGATTTACAGCTACGCAAAGAATATCGGTTACGAAGTCAACTTTTCCACGAATGGCTTGCTGGTGCTGGAAAGCATGGATAAGCTAATGAAGAACAGAGTAGATAAATTACAGATAAGCATCGACAACCTTGGCGAGAAGCATGACAAGATTAGGAACAAAAAAGGGCTTGTTGAGATAGTTGAGAAAACAATAGATGAGTTAAGGGATGTTAACATGAAGATTAGCATCGCAACTACGCTGACAAAGGATAACTACAAGGATTTGGATGATATATTAAAATTCTGCAGGGAAAAAGAAGTCTATAGGTGGCGTGTGATGAAATATATCCCTAATGGCTTAGATGATAAGCTCCTGCTTTCAAAAGAAGAATACAAAAATGCTGTGATTAAGCTTCTCGAGATGAAATCACAATGTGATATTAAGCCTGAGATAATCGTTGCAAGAGAATTTGACCTGATAAAAACACCGATGGACTATAATGATATGCAGTGCTTCGGTGGGAAAACTATGTTGAGCTTAAAGCCCGATGGTGACGTAACTCCGTGCTCCTATATACACCACATAACCTGCGGCAACATAACAAAAGATAGCATTGGGAAGATATGGGGCAGCAAGGAGATGGCATGCTACGCTACTGACTGCTATGATGTTAGTTGTGAGCATGCGGAAAAGTGCAGAGGCGGCTGCAAGTCAGCCTCGTACTTCATGACTGGAAAATTCGGCTGTGACCCTTATTGCTGGGTTAAGAAAGAAAGCTAGAACAGACCTTTTGGGAAGTAGATGTACTTGTACTCCTCATAGGCTATCAATGTGTCGTAGTGGCTTATCTGGTCCGGGAACAGGCTTCTTAGGCCGAGGAGTGTCTTCTGCAGGCTTTCTATGTGGTCTACGCGCAGGTATGCCAGCAGGTTGAACCTTCCGACAGTCTTCACGGCCCACTGGACGTTTTTGTCCGATTGCAGGAATCCCCTTAAGGATTTCTCTTTCT
>JAUYDG010000031.1 GCA_030691925.1 Nanobdellota archaeon | reverse complement strand
CTCTTCCAGCTTTTTAAGCAAATACTTATGGCCCCTAAGCTCATTCTCCATGCAAGTAGTAGCCCTAGCTATACTCCTCATATCACATTCCAAGATTTTCTTAACCAAATCCTTAGTTTTCATTTCTTAATCACGCTCCATGGGTAAGGCCTGTTCAAAATAAAATGCTTACACTTGACTGAGGTATCACAGAATACTTTAAAACCTTTATGGTGGCAGTCAATGAAGAAGAACCTATCATCAAAAACCTTGTTCTCATACCTGAACTTTACATCTTTCAAAACGTCCCTATGTATCAAAACGCAGCCCAAGCCTGCAGAGACAACCTCGATAAGGGCATTGCTTTCAAACTCCTTGGGCGCGATAGGAACCATAGTAAGAGTCTTCTCGTCGACAAGCTTGTAAACCAAAGGGATTAGCGGAGCGGAGCCGTCAGGCATTGTGTTATGGGCAAAATAAATTCCTGTAACTATCTTCTTATCATGCTTAAGCACCCTTTCCAAAACATCAGGCGGAGGAATAACATCTTGTTCTAATGAGAAGAAGTAGTCGTAGCCTTCATCTAGCGCTTTCTGCCTTAAAATATTCCTGGAAGTTATGATCCTGTCCATAGCACCTTCAAACCAAGGGCCTTTAACAACTGGCAAGCCAGATTTTTTAATTTTTTCAAAATAGGTATTATCTTTTGAATTATCAACAAGCAAAATATCAAAGCTTTTGTAAGTCAAAGCCTTAACACCTGCAACATACTTGTCTAAACAATACTCTTTATGAAAAGAAGTCGGACAGCCAACCAAGACCTTGGGAAGTTTCATTTCTTGACACCATCCCAAGTCCATCCCTTAATAAGATGCTTGCACTTAACCGAAGTGTCAGCAAATATTCTAAAACCTGCATCGAAAGAATCCTTGCAAAACCACATATCATCAAAGCCTTTGTCTCTTTTATCAAACCTGAACTTAACCTTTTCTAAAACATCCCTATGAATAAGGATACATCCCAAACCGCAGGCGCCAACCTCGATAAGCTTCGGTTCTGCAACCTCTTTTTCCAGCATAAACCTTACCTCATCCTTGCCAACCCTCTTCCACAGCAAAGGGACAAGCAAAGTGACATTATTATTGGTCTGATAACTGAAATATACGCCTGTAACTATTTTTTTTCCACGCCCCAAAAGCTGTTGAATCACATCTCGAGGAGGGATAACATCCTGTTCCAAAGAAAAAAAGTAGTCGTAGCCTTCATCTAGCGCTTTCTGCCTCAAAATATTTCTGGAATCAATTATCCTCTGCCTGGCAGACTCGCTGTAGGGGCCTTTTACAACTGGAAGGCCTAACCGCTTAATCTTCCCAAGATAAGAGTCACCTTTTGAATTGTCAACTATCATAATATCAAGATGGGGGTAATCCAAGGACTTGATACCTTCTGCGTAACGCTCTAACGCGTATCCTTTAAGCTCCGAAGCAGGGCAACCGACTAATATCTTTAACATCCATAAAACGGAATATAGATAACTTTTTAAGTTTTACCAGGCAATTAAGGAATAGGTATAAAGCCCTTGGATAGATGAATCTTATTCTCTAAAAAATCCATTAAACAAATTCCGAAATACCCGAGGTTTTGTGATACCTATTAATCGGGTATAATTCTCAGTTCAAACAATTTTTAACTACTTTTTTTCACATTAACTGCTTTTGGACCCCTATCTCCTTCCTCTACATCGAACGTAACAGGGTCGTTTTCATTTAAAGTTACGCCTTCCTCTAGTGCTGTTTTATGTACGAAATACTCTTTTCCGTCTTCAGCAGCAATAAATCCAAAGCCTTTCATTGCATTGAAAAATTTTACTGTTCCTTTCATTTTTTCTCCTTATGAACCATTTTGTTCATTCTTTATTTTCGATTGGCAGTCATTGCAGTAATACTTCCACCTTTCACTTTTATCAGCAATATCTTTTTTACACAATCTGCAATATTTTACTATTTTATAGTCTACCAATCCCTATATAAGATTATTGGAGCTATTTTAAATACATTGGTTTATGACCGCTAGGCTTCATACCTTAAAAATGAGAGCGCACGACAGGACTCGAACCTGTGATAAGAGGGATCCACAGTTCATAGCGTTAAGCTCATAATCCCAACGCCCCTTTGCAGCCTCTTGCCTTAGCCGCTTGGCGACGTGCGCAACAGTTGAATAAAAGAGTAGGTTATCTGTTTTATAAAATTTTCTAAAACTTAAAACGGGCCTGGCCGGATTTGAACCGGCGACTTCCAGCTTTCTTTGCCTTATCTTTTTTGAACTTAGAAGGCTGGCACTCTATCCAAGCTGAGTTACAGGCCCACGACATATT
Source organism: Nanobdellota archaeon (assembly GCA_030691925.1). GTDB lineage: Archaea > Nanobdellota > Nanobdellia > SCGC-AAA011-G17 > VGLX01 > VGLX01. The sequence goes on along the minus strand of JAUYDG010000031.1, from coordinate 4,229 downwards.
TCAAGCTCTTTAACTGTTTAAAAACCTTTTCAAAACCTTTAAAAAATATCAAAACTCTAAGTCCTAAGTACTATGGCAGATTTCAATAAAATTTCAAGGAAATGGCAAAAACGCTGGGAACAAAAAAAAGCATTTAAAGTAAAAGAAGATTTTAAAAAAAATAAATTTTTTTGCCTTGTGATGTTCCCCTACCCAAGCAGTTCAAGCTTACACATGGGTCATGCTAGGAATTATGCTATAGGCGACGTCTACGCAAGGTTCAAGCGGATGCAAGGCTTTAACGTTCTTTATCCTATGGGTTATGACGCTTTTGGCTTGCCTGCTGAGAACGCAGCGATCAAAACAAACTCATACCCGAAAAAATTCACTGAAGATGCGATAAAAATTTTTAGCAAACAGCAAAAAGAATTAGGATTAAGCTACGACTGGGACCGCATGATAACCACTTGCTACCCCGAATACTACAAGTGGAACCAATGGTTCTTCCTAAAACTCTTCGAAAAAGGCCTGGCATACAAGAAAAAAGCGCCTGTAAACTGGTGCGAAAAATGCGGGACAGTGCTGGCTAACGAGCAAGTAGTAGACGGCAAGTGCTGGAGATGTCACAACGAAGTCTCAATAAAACAACTAGAGCAATGGTTCTTCAAAATAACCGCTTATGCGGAAAAGCTCCTAAAGGGCATAGACCAACTGGAAGGATGGCCTGAAAGAGTAAAAACGATGCAGCAGAACTGGATAGGGAAAAGCGAAGGCACGATGGTCAATTTCAAAATGAAAGACTCTGATGAGATCATACCTATATTCACCACGAGGCCGGACACGCTTTACGGAGTCACTTTTATGGTCTACGCTCCAGAGCATCCAAAAGTAATCGAACTGGTAAATGGAACAGAATACGAAAGAAAAGTAAAGGATTTCATAGCCAAAGTATTAGTCCAGGAAAGGTTCTCAAGAACAGCAGAAGAGCAGGAAAAAGAAGGCATGTTCATAGGAAAATATGCCATAAATCCGTTAACAGGCGATGAAATACCGATATACATAGCCAATTTCGTCCTTTTGGAATACGGCACAGGAGCGATAATGGCAGTTCCAGCCCACGACCAAAGGGATTTCGAATTTGCTAAAAAATACAGCATCCCAATCAAAATAGTCATACACCCGACATCCTATGATCTGCATGCGGAGAAGATGTCAAGAGCGTATGTAGAAGATGGGGTGCTTGTAAACTCGGAAAAATTCAACGGGAGGAACAACAGGGAAGCGATAGAAGAAATAACGAAATACCTCAAAGAGAAAGGTTTGGGGGAGAAGACGGTGCAGTACAAGCTGAGAGACTGGCTCATATCAAGGCAGAGATACTGGGGAACGCCTATACCGGTGATATACTGCGACAAATGCGGAATGGTTCCAGTGCCAGAAAAAGATTTGCCAGTCAAACTGCCAGAAGACGTCAGATTCACAGGCGAAGGCAACCCATTAGCAAAAGTCAACAAATTCGTCAATGTAAAATGCCCGGAATGCAAGAATGAGGCTAGAAGAGAAACTGACACTATGGACACATTCGTGGACTCAAGCTGGTACTTCCTAAGGTACTGCAGCCCGAAAGAAAACAAAAAACCTTTCGACCCCAAAAAGGTCAAATACTGGATGCCTGTAGACCAATACATTGGCGGAGTAGAACACGCAGTGATGCACCTGCTATACGCGAGATTTTTCATAAAAGCATTGAAAGACTTAAAGCTTGTAAGCTTTGATGAGCCGTTCACAAGGCTGTTCAACCAAGGGATGCTCCACAAAGGCGGCTTCGTGATGAGCAAAAGCAGAGGCAACGTAGTAACACAGGACGAGATAGCAGCAAAATACGGGATAGACACCGCAAGAATATTCCTCCTGTTCGTAGCATCGCCAGAAAAAGATGTAGAATGGAGCGACCAAGGGGTGGAAGGAGGCTACCGCTTCCTAAACAAGGTGTACAGGCTTTTAGAAAAGAAAAAAACAGCCAAGACCAGCAAGAGACTGCAGAACAAGACACACAAGACGATAAAAGACGTGACTCAGTATATCGACGAATTCAAGTTTAATCTGGCTTTAATATCCATAATGGGCTTTACAGACTACTTATCATCAGAAGAAGAAATAACAAAAGAAAGCCTGGAAATACTGACTAAGCTGCTAAGCCCTTTCGCGCCGCACCTGGCAGAAGAGATGTGGGAAAAGCTTGGGCATAAAAATTTTGTATCTTCGGAGAAATGGCCTAAACACGATGATAAAAAGATAGACCTGAAAGTGGAAGCAGAAGAAGAGATGATACGGCAAACCATAGCAGATATCAGGAATATCTTAGAACTGGCAAAAATAGGGCAGCCAAAAAAACTCGAGCTTTTCGTATCAGAGCAGTGGAAGTATGAAGCGTTCAAAAAAATACAAAAAGAGCTTGAAACAACAAGGAACATCGGGGAGATAATAAAAAAAGCGCTGGTAAAAGGCCATGAACAGGACATAAGCAGGATAGTCCCTAGGGTAGTAAAAGATCCTTCTAAAATGCCGAGGATAATAACCTCCCAACAGGAAGAACTAAAAACCTTAGAAGAGTTCAGGGCAGTTATAGAAAGAGAGTTTAAAACCAGATTAGTCGTAATCAAGGCAGAAGAAAGCAAAGAGCATAAGGCGAAATTAGCGATGCCTGGCAAGCCGGCAATTCTTGCAGAATAGTAAAAACCACTTCTTTTCAGTAATAACGTTTATAAGGTAACAAAATATCTTGCTTATCGAGGATAATAAAATATTATGCTCAAACGAAAATTATCAGGACTCTGCAAGTTCTCAATATCTTCACTTATGGCGCTTTCACTTCTTATAGCACCTCAAGCAATCGCTGATGATACAAAGAATAAGAAAGAATGGAAGATTTCTGCTTACATGGACGGGGATAGCGAGATAGACCAAGCCTGCTTCTGGAACGTTAATGATATGGAAAAAATAGGATCAAACGAGCAGATAGACATCCATAGTGCAGCTTGACCGCTCCGAAAACCAAATGGGGCATAATTATAACTCTAACGACCACAAACTTCCAGACTCTAAGGCAAAACGATACCACATCAAAAAAGATGAAAACATGGAAAAAATAAACTCCACTAAACTTGAGGGCTTTGAAAAAGAAATTAACATGGGGAGCCTAAAAGAGTTTGAAGATTTTGTAAAATGGACAAAACAAACCGATTCAGAAAAACAAATATTCGTCATCAAAGGACACGGCTTTGGAATAATGCAGCCGCTTGAAAGAATACTTGACGAAAAAGACGGCCCGGATTACGCTAATGATACTCTGCCGGTCTATACGATAGAAAAAGTTTTTGACAAAAACCTAGAAAAAAAACTGGACGTGCTAATCTTTGACAGCTGCGCAATGGCGACCATAGAAACAGCCTACCAGCTCAGAAAACATGCTAAAGTCATGATAGCCTCCGAAGCCATAATGTTCTACTCAGCGGTATACAATTCGAAGACAGAAAAGTGGGAAGTGCTAACGCCAGGCATAGAATACGAAAAGGTCTTGGACTACCTTACAAAAAACCCGCAAGCGGATACCGAAACCATTGCAAAGGCCATAACCTCTTCGTTCCATGAAAAATTCAGAGATGATAGGCTTCTTTGGGACAACATCAGTACTGTGGATATTGTCGAAGATCAGGAAGCAACTCTCTCAGCAACAAACCTTGAAAATTTGGAAACCTTTGTTGACAAATTCGAAAAATTCTCAAAAACACTCATAAACAGATTAGAAGATGATAAAACGAGAGAAGCAACCGTTAAAGCGCTTTACGAAACCATGAGAGAAGTACAAAAATACATGCCTCCCGACTTCGATGGGCTTTTCACTTACGTAGACCTTTTTGACTTCCTAAAAAAACTAGACCCGAAGGTGAAGGATGAAGAGTTAAACAACAGCATTAAAACACTCAAGAAGTCAGATATAATCATAGGTTCTGTTTATAACAATCCTGAATTCAAAGATTCTAACGGGCTTACTATCCTATTCCTAGAAGACTTAGACCAACGTTTGGAGGAAGAAAAAGAAACTGCTTCTAAAATAAAAAACTATTACAGCAAATCAGACTTCGCAAAAAAAACAGGATGGGGCAGGGTGATGGATCTCTACCAAGGGTATTATCCTCAATTCTATAACTGGTAACCTGCCGTTGTTATGCCCTATAATCAAGTTTCGT
>JAUYDG010000027.1 GCA_030691925.1 Nanobdellota archaeon | reverse complement strand
TGCTGCTCTTACTATCCATGGTCCTAGTCATAGGAGGAGGCCTGTTAGGCTACCTCTACAAGCAAGGATACTTCTACTAAGAACTTAAGGATCCTTACCCCGAGGAGTGTAAATCATCATTCCCTTTCTCAAACAGAAATCCACCTTAGGGCCACGAGAGTACAAACAGAAAGTCCTGACATCCTTGGCATTCTTGTTATGAAGATACGCCTTGCCCACCTCAAATGTAGAGCCTGTGCCGACCTGATCATCAACCAAGATTATCTTCCGGTCCTCAACCACAACCTTAGGCTCTTCTTTTATGACCGCCTTTTTGTTATAAGAATTAATAGTGGACTTAACAACGCTTCTAGAATTGCTCGAATAATGAGAGATTTTCATATAGTCAACTTCGCTTATGTGCGAATATTTAGCAACGTAATCAGCGATGAAAGCACCGCCAGACTTGATTCCTATAACAAGGTCAGGCTCAAACCACGACTCAAAGACAGCCCAGCAATTAGCCGCTACCATCTGCTCGATATCCTTCCAAGTGAACTTAGTAGTGTCAATCCCGGTCCAGCTGGAAGGCATAGCCTTCAAAACCTGCCTCACAACCCAGTCAAGACGCCTCTCTTCCTGCTTCATCTTCGAGCGGTCAAGCTTCTCCTCCAACAAAGGCAAAAGCTCTGGATTGAACCATTCAGGAACTTCAATGCTTGCCATAAAATTCTCAAAACTACAGGAATATATAAAATTAACCTATTTCAGATAGCCTTTTAAACCGTCTAAGTTTTTAAAAAACGTTATGGAACAAATAGTAAAAGAACTAAGCAGCTTAATCCTCAGAAGTATAGAAAAAAACATACCAGAAGAAAAGTTTGGGATACTATTCTCAGGGGGAGTAGATTCCACGCTGATAGCCTTCACAGCCAAAAAATTAAGAAAAAATTTTATCTGCTACACAACAGCCCTAGAAGAGCCAGGGCTAAAAAAGGCAGAAGACCTAGAATACGCAGAAAAAATTGCTAAAGACCTAGGATTCGAACTGAAAACGATAAGATTAAACCTGGAAGAAGTAGAAGAATACTTGAAAAAAACTATAAATATAACTGGAAAAACAGACGTCGTAACAATCGGAGTAGGGACAACATTCCTGCCAGCCTGCGAACAAGCAAAAAAAGACGGGATAAGAATAATCTTCTCAGGCCTCGGCTCAGAGGAGATATTTGCAGGCTACGAAAGGCACGAAAAAGCAGAGGACATAAACAAAGAATGCGTAGCGGGATTAAAAAATATAAAAGAAAGAGATCTGGACAGAGACGAAGCAATAGCAAAACATAATGGATTAGAGCTGAGACTGCCATTCCTGGAAAAAGAGCTTGTAGACTACGCGCTAAAAATCCCTGGAAAATACAAAATAAAAGACGGCATCAAAAAATGGATACTAAGAAAAACAGCAATACAGTTAGGACTGCCAGAAGAATATGCTATGAGAAAAAAAAGAGCAGCACAATACGGGAGCAGAATAGACAACGCTATACTAAAACTAACAAAAAAACATGGCTTAAAATACAAGGCGGATTATCTTAGGAGTTTAAAATGAGACTTGGAGCATTGTTCAGTTCAGGAAAAGACTCGAGCTACGCATTATACCTTATGCAGAAGCAAGGCTATGAAATAAAATGCCTGATAACGATAAAAAGCAAAAATCCTGACTCATTCATGTTCCACACACCAAACATTGAAATGACAAAGCTACAGGCTGAAGCGATGGAGCTTCCATTATTGGAACAAACAACAGAAGGCAAAAAAGAGGCTGAAGTAAGAGATTTGGAAAAAGCACTGGAAAAAGCAAAAGAAAAATACAAAATAGGAGGAGTTGTTACAGGAGCTTTGTTCTCAGACTACCAAAGGACAAGAATAGAAAAAGTGTGCGACAAAATAAACTTGAAAGTTTTCTCACCATTGTGGCACAAAGACCAAGAAAAAGAAGTAAGAGATCTAGTTAAGGAAGGCTTTAAGGTTGTCTTAAGCTCGGTAGCTGCTGAAGGGCTGGACAGGAACTGGCTGGGAAAGGAACTTGACAACGGAATGATAGACAGACTAGTAAAACTAAACAAAAAAAGTGGGCTTAACGTAGCAGGTGAGGGCGGAGAGTACGAATCCTTAGTACTAGACGCTCCAATGTTCAAAAAGAAGATAGAAATAACAGATGCTGATATCATAGAAGAAGACAAAAACATAGCTAGACTAATAATAAAAAAGGCTGAACTTGCCAAAAAGTAAGCCCATAATATTATACCACTATTGAGTAGTATCTAATGGAAAGATTTATATACCTGCTGTTTCTCCTAGCTTCAAGAAATAATAGGAGGAATTGATAAAATGAAACTAAACACAATTTCAAAAGGGATTTTTACTTGCATACTCGCAGGAACTCTAGCACTAGGAATAAGCGCCTGCAGCAAACCAGAAGAGCCAAAGCAGGAAACAAAGGAGTACGTCACTAAACCTGGCCAAGCCCATAGAGAGTACGTTGTAAATGAGGATATAAACAAGAAGTATTCAGATATCAGCTTAGATTTAACCCCAGAATTAAAAACAGGCCAAACCCTACACGTTTTTGCAAGCACATGGGATAAAAGTGATTACCGTAATGATTATTTAAATGTAAGGATGATAAAACTTTATGAAAATGGAAAGCTAATCAAAGAAGAAAAAGGCAAAGATAATAATTGCCTAGAAGCAATTTTAATAGATGTTAAACACGAAGAGCCAGGTGTACATTCTTACTTTGCTGAATTCACTTATGAAAATGGAAGTGTAAGAAGAAGCGAAACTAAACAGGCAGAATTTACTGGAAAAATATTAGACCTGCCACCCACAGTTGGCCCGCTTAGTGGTGGAATATGGGTTAATGATAATAAGAATGAACTAGTAATAGACGCCCGTGATGACGGTGACAACAGAGGTATAGTCAGTGCTAAAGTCTACGAAAATGGAAAACTATGGAAAAACTTTGACTACCCAAAAGGGCAGTTGATTTTTAAAAAAACGCCCCCTACATGGTGTTTTGAAGTAATCCCATTAGACACGAACAAAAAAGGAAGGTACACATACTGGGCAGAATTCACAGACCAAGGCGGAAACACTGTAGAAACAGAAGCTATAGTAATTCAATATAAGTAATTATTTTTTTATAAATTTTTTATATCTTCTATAGACCCAAAGCCGTAAACCCCTTCTGAAACTATGAACACCTGAAACCTGCTTATATCCTGCTTCAAAAAAGGGCTCAAAAGCTCCTCATTAAGAACATCAGTGCCTTCAGTAACAAGGTTGAAAGACGGCATCACGATAAGCTCCTTCTTCTTCCACTTGCCCTTCAAGAAGCACTTGAACTTCTCAAGCCTGCCACCCTTGTACAGGCTCACAGCGGGGTGCTCATGGCCGATTACAATCCTCTTCATGCTGTCAAACTTCTCGCCAGTAGGGATCTTGTTGCCATGAAATATCATCGTCCTGCCGATGACATAATTCTTCTTCACATCCAAGCCACGCTTCTCAGCAATCGGGCCAAGAATCGTATCATGATTCCCTTTAATGAGTATTATCTTCCTGCAATGCTCAGACAGCAGGTCAAGAAGCCTTAGCGTATGCCTCCACTCTGTCTCGCTGATAGTCCCGAACTCGTGCTTCAAATCACCGTTTATTATGATCTTATTCACCTTAAAACCGCTAAGAATGCCTTCTAAGTGCTTCACAGTCTCAGCGTACTGAAACCTAGGAACCAATACTCCTTGCTTGTTCAATGCCTCCTCGTAGCCCATATGCACATCTGCCAGGACAAGAGCCTTCTCTTTCTTAAAATACAGGCACAAGTCCATTATCTCTAATCCCTTACTTATCTCCATGAAGTAGTAATAAACGAAAAAGGTTTATAAATATTACAGTGAACCTCCCCACCGTAAGTGGATGGGGCATAGCATAGCTCAAGTTTTTTGAGCGTTGCCAGTATATTCTTGTTTCATAGACGTTCCTAGCGGAACATCTTCGCAAGCGTTGATTCCCGCGGTCCCTGCGGTATTTTTTAATTCTTTCAAAGCTGATGCTTTGATCAGGATTGCTGACATCACATCCCTGTCCAGTACACGACCACATTCCTTACATTTATGAGTTCTTACTGCCAACGACTTCTCAACTCTGTTCCCGCAAATGCAGCGTTGTGATGTTCCTCTAGCGTCGACCTCTACGATTCGTCCACCAGTTTCCTCCACTTCGTAGGACAAAAGCTGTAGAAACCTTCGCCAGCTAGCATCACTAATAGATTTTGCCAAGTAACGATTCTTAACCATTTTATTGATAGACAATTTTTCAACGGCAATCAAAGAACAACTATCAGCCAACTTTCTCGACTGCTTATGCAAAAAATCATTCCTCTGATTAACAACCTTCTCATGCAACTTAGCTATTCTTAATCTTGATTTTCTTCTGTTACTGCTTCCTTTTTTCTTCCTAGAATGTTGCTTCTGTAAAAGTTTTAATCTCCCTTCAGACTTTCTCAACCATCTAGGATTGTCAATTTTGTTGCCTTCGCTGTCAGCGTAAAAACTTTCAAGACCCACATCGATACCAACACACTTATCCGGTTTTTTCTGTTTTACTTCGATTTCCTTCATAACTGAAAAATTAGCAAACCACTTACCTGTAGAAGCCTTCTTAATCGTCAAAGTCTTAACCTTACCTTCCATCTTCCTATGCTGCTTAATGCCCATCATACCAATCTTCGACAATCTTAATCTACCCTTCTCAAGCTTGAAACCAGACTGAGGAAAAGTAAAGCTATCATATCTCTCTTTAGACTTGAATCTTGGAAAACCAGCTTTTTCGCCAGACTTAATTCTTCTGAAAAAGCCTTCAAAAGACTTAACCAACCGGTCACTAACATTCTGCAAAACCTGAGAATGAACCTCCTTCAAATCCGAATTAAGACTTTTCCAATCAGGAACCAAAAGATTAAGCTCATCCCTACTAACAAACCTCCCCTCAGAAAAAAACAATTGTTCCTCATATTCAAGTTCAGAATTATAAAGGAATCTACAAGCACCGACAGTTTTCTCCAACTTCCTAGCAACAGACCTAGAAGGAAAAATCCTAAACTTGTAAGTACGAGCCACTAACTTTTTCATCATATCATAAAAAATTCTTTTCTCTTTATAAACCTCACGCGCACACTTGTCGCGTTGTCCAGTACCCTGTGAAGAATTTTCGGATAAGGCTATAGGCTTAAAGTTTTGAGGATATAAGCTTAAACGAATTTTCTCTCCGATGTCCGGTTGTTTCACTTCTAAAATCCGGAAAAGCTTTCAAAGTTTTGTGCGAATCTTAATAAAAAGTGGCGTGTTTATTAGTCGTCGCCCGTTACCTCTGTTTCTCTTTTAGCCTATAGTTTTCGTTTCGTATAGGCCAAGCACTTATGCTAAGAAAACAAAAATCTTTCCGAAAAGTTTAAAACCCCAAAAAAATACCATAAAAACCATCTCCATCCCCATAACAAGCTGCGGGATATTCGAACACAATAATCCTTCGATACGACGATGATAATCGATGATATCATAAACCCGGTGAACAAGAAGCTTTTCTTATACTTATCAAAGCAGGAAAAGGTTAAGCATTTCGTAATGACCAACAAATATGCAAAAAAAATCTCCAGACGATGGATAGCCGGAGAAACCTTAAACGATGCACTAAAAGCTGCTGAAAACCTCAACTTGGAAGGCAGACTAGTAGCACTAGATCACTTAGGAGAAGATGTCACTAATGCAGAAGCTGCAAAAAACTTCGCTGCAGAGTACTATAAAATAATAATAGGCATACACATGAATTATCTGAATTCCAATGCTTCGCTGAAACTGACACAGATGGGGCTGGACATAGACCAGGAATTATGCTACGAGAACGTCGCAGGAATAGTAAGAACAGCCAAGATTTTTAATAATTTTATAAGAATAGACATGGAAGGCTCTCCACACACCCAAAGAACAATAGACATTTTCAAAAGGCTGAAAAAAGACTACGACAATGTAGGCTTAGTAGTCCAGTCATACCTCTACAGGACAGAAGATGATGTTAACGATTTACTCAAGATATGCACTGAGTTCAGGCTTTGCAAAGGAGCGTACAAGGAGCCTTCAAACGTAGCCTTCCCAAAAAAGAAAGATGTCGATAAAAGTTTTGTAAAACTAAGCGAGAAAATGCTTTCAAGCGGACTGTATCATGGCTTCGCAACACATGACGAGAAGATGATAAACCACATCAAAGAATTCGCAAAAGCCGAAAAGATAAGCCCGGAAAAGTTTGAGTTCCAGATGCTCTACGGCGTCAAAAGAGAACTCCAGCAAAAGCTAGTAGACGAAGGCTACAACCTAAGGGTCTACACCGCCTACGGCGAAGAATGGTACCCATACACAATGAGAAGGTTCGCAGAATCCTGGCACAACGTATGGTTTGTCGCAAAAGATATTATCTAATTCTCTTTGCCTTTTTTTAAAGCAAGCTTAGCCTGCAGCAGATCATGCATCCTCTTCAAGAACTCCTGCTTAGAATCAGCCTTAACAACATCCGCACTGCCTTCAACAACCAAGTTCAAGGCGAAAGGGCTTGGAATCTTTGTCTCGACCTCCTCAACCTTTACCTTGCCTTCCTCAACCATCTCCAAAACCTTGACAGCGCTATCGATATCCATCAGGTCTTCAAGAACTTCTCTCCGAGCTTCCTTGAGTATTGAGAAATCCTCGGAAATCCTCCTTACAGCATTGAGCAAAAGCATAGAGCTAACCTGCTGCCTGCCAACCCTTCTCTTATGACCCTTGTACACCCTTAATATCATCAATGCCCTAGTAGCGCAATGCCTAAATCTCCTTTTCAACACTTCAGACCTTTCTACGGCCAGCTTCATAACATCCCTAAGCTCCTTGGACTTCAAAAGCTTGAAAGCAGTCAAAGGCTGAACAGTCTTATCACAGCTGAGGTAAAAGCCATTATCCGTTATACCAACCTGGACGTCACGATGCTGGCTCCTGGAAATCGCTAACGCAACAGCCCTGGACAAGACATCATTAACCCTCCGACCATATAAGGTATGGAAGACCGTAATCTTTTTGTTATCCTCATCCATGTAATTCTCTATGATTATCCTGCCCTCATGAGGGATACCGATGTAATCATGCTGGTCCTTGCAATAGTTGTACACAGCCTCTGCAGCCTGCCCGTCAACATACAAGTACTCGTTAATAAAACCCATAACCTCCCTTTTGCTCCTCTTATTCTCGAATTTCTGGCTTATCAGCTTCCTGAACCTCTGGATGCCCATAGCCAAGTCAAAGCTCAAAGGCAGCATGTCAGAATACCAGGAAGGAATAGTCGGAGGCCTGCTAGGCGAAGCCCTCACCTGAGCAACCATGCCACGGCTGAACAAAAACTCATAAACCTGACCGCCTAAGACGAAAATATCTCCCCTCTTAAGCCTCTCCAAGAAGCCTTCATCAATATTGCCGATAGCAGTATCACCTATCTTAACCTTAACAAAAGTCTCATCAGGAATAGTGCCGATATTAGTCATGTAAAGAACCCTAGCCATCTTGCCTTTTCTGCCGAGCATACCAGTAGCCTCATCATACCATATCTTAGCATAGACGTGGCGGTCTTCCAGAGAAGTGAACAAACCAGCCAAGTATTCTATCACTTCGATAAAATCCTGCCTCTTAAGATCCTTGTAGCAGTAACTGTTCTTTACAAGCTTATACAAGTCATCAACTTGCATAGGCTCAAACACAGCAATGCCATAAATCTGCTGCGCCAAAACATCCAAACAATTAGTTGGAATATGGATATTATCAATCTTTTTTTCCAAAGCATGCTTCAATATCAAAGAACACTCCACCAAGTCATCCCTGTCCATGACGACAAGCCTTCCCTTTGTAGTATCATGCAACCTGTGGCCTGATCGTCCAGTTCTCTGTAGCGCACGAGCAACAGACTTAGGGCTGCTAAGAAGAATGACCAAATCGATATAACCTATGTCAATGCCTAACTCTAACGATGTAGAGCTGACGACAACCTTAAGCTTGCCCTCCCTCATCCTCTGCTCCAACTCCAGCCTTAATTCCTTGGACAAAGATCCGTGATGAGCGCCAATGTTCTCAGAATAATTCTTGGGAAACTTTTCCTTCAAATGATGCACAACCCTTTCAGTAGCGCTACGCGTATTAGTAAAAATCAAAGTAGTCTTGTGCTGCTGAATCAGCTCATCCAATAACTCGTACATCCTATGATGCATCTGCTTGTGAGTAACATTAATCAGATCATTTACAGGCGACAAAACCTTCAAATCAAGCTTCTTGATAAACTGGACATCAACAATCTTACAAGGCCTTTCCTTGCCATTCTCGTAACCGACCAAAAACCTTGCTACATCTTCTAAAGGATTTATCGTGGCAGACAAACCAACCCTAGTCATGTAAGAAGAAAGCTTGGCAAGCCTCTCCAAAGACAATGAAAGATGGACGCCGCGCTTGTTCTCCGCCAGAGCGTGAATCTCGTCGACTATGCACCAATCAACGCCAGCCAAATGCTCTGTAAACCTCGGAGAGCTCAACAGGATCGCCAAAGACTCTGGAGTGATAATGAGAATATGCGGAGGCCTCTTCAGCATCTTCGACTTCTCAGACTGAGTAGTGTCACCTGTCCTTACAGCTATCCTAATACCGAACTCTTTATCAGCAATTTCCTCCATCTCACTCAGAGGGGTTATCAAATTATAGCTGATATCATTCGAGAGCGCCTTAAGAGGAGAAATGTAGACACAATAAACCTTATCTTTCAATACCCCTTTTTCTGCAGAATCGATTAGCTCATTGAGAATTGACAAGAAACCGGTCAATGTCTTAGTAGCGCCAGTAGGAGCGGAAACCAGAATGTTATTTCATTTATGAATATCCATCACGCCATAAAGCTGGGGAAGACAAAACTCCTTGAACTTGGTGAAGAACCATTTCTTGACTATAGGGTGGAGCAGCTCTTTCAGGTCTTCTTCCCTGTCCGGCTCATGCTTGTATGTCACCATCGATGTTTAGGAATGCGGCTTTCCGCTGTTTATAAAGCCTTGCGTGGTGCTTACCGCCTAGAAATGTCCTTAATGCTTTTGCTATGAGGTTGGCGCGTTATCTTATTAAATATAAAAAAAAGAAATATTTTCAGGACGGGTTTGACATCCTGCCTTGGAACAGTATGTTTCCTGTCTTGCGCTGTTGTATCAGGAACAGGAACGGGTGGTCTGCCATGAATGTCTTGTACTGAGGTTCCATCGCGCTTGTGCACCTGATTATTACAGCTGTGGCTCCTGCGGCTTCCGTGCTTTCCTCGTTCACGTCGATGAATGCCTGGTGTATCACCTGGCTTATCTGCAGGTCTTTCTTGCCTGTCATCCCTGAGAAGTCTGCGGCTCCTGAGAATGCTGTGGGCATGCCCATATTGGACAGGGTGCCTGCCATGGAGTATTTTGCTGTGAACTTGAACTTCGGGATGTATGCCTGCACGCTTTCCTTGGCCAGGATCTGCCTCCATTCATTAATCTTTTCCACGCTTAGTATCTTCTCTAGGTTGCCCATCTCTCCCAGCTTGGGCAGCAGGAATAGCATCGAGACTTCGTCTCCGGTGTAAGGCAGCTCCAGTATCTGGATGTTGTCCTTCTCCGCGTAGTTCAGGTGCTGCTCTTCTGGGAACCTCATCATCTTAGCATCGACTTTGCCGGTAGTTGTTAAGAATTCGGCGTCGTATGTCCTGTCTTTGCTGAAAGGCTTGAGCCATTTGCTGAAGAAGTATACCGCGTTGGTGAGGACCAGCCTTGTAGCTTCGTCTATGACACCTTGCGGTATGAGGTCTTTTATTTTCTTGTTCGTGTGGTCTTCCACCCAGGTGTTCATCGTGTTTCTTGATCCTTCAGGGTCTTTGGCGAAGTCCATGTTCCTCGCTTCGCGGTTGTAGTATATTTCCACGTTCTTGTTGTATGCTTTGAGGTTCTTGTAGTGGTGCTGTGCCCAGAGCGCGTTTGCCGTGCTCAGCTTGTAATCCTTTTCTCCTTTGTTTATTTCTGAATTGAGCCCCATGAACCCTTTTCTCATGCCTGCTTTTTTCGGGAAGTGCAGCACCTTCTCCATCTCTTCGGCAGTGGAGCCTTTAGCCCCTTCGTAGGTCATCGCCAGTGCAGATGATATGCTGTATGGCGAGAAGAATATGTTTCCTTCACTCTGCACGCATTCTCTGTAAAAATCTAGTGCGAAGCTGTTGTTCGCGGATACTACGCTCTCAAGAGCGCTTATTTTTTTTGCGGTTTTCATGTGGATTAAAGAAAAATTATTGGTGTTTATAAATATTATCCTGATTTAGTAGACGACTAAAATTGTAGGGCATGCTGTTGGCATGAAATGTGTAGATACCCTCGAATCAAGTGTAAAAGCAAGGAAGCCATTTTGCCCAAGAACTAATGTCACTTACTAATTCGGGCTTAGATCCATTATTAGCACCTCTTTAGCATTTTGATAAGCGCAAAAGACAGGAATCCTAGGCCCATACTTATCATTATCCCTGCAGGGATGAACATCCCGGAGTAGTCCTTGTCCTCTTTCGCAGAATCATTCTTGTTTTTTACCATGCCCACTTTTAAAAGATTCCAGGATTTAAATCCTTTCATCATGAGATTCTTCAAAATCTTCAGGTGAGTGTTTATCAAGTTTTATCACTCAGAAAGGGTTATAAACCCTGATACAACCCCAAATTCCTGAGGACAAGGATGAAAACAGATAAAGACAAAACTATAGAAGAACTTGTAGAAGAGCTAGAGTTCTCTGTAAACAAGAAACTAGAAGACTGGAAAATCCTGAAAGAAGACTTGACTGGGCGGAGATTAACAAACTGCGAACAGCATATGAAAAAGATAAGCGTAGACGAAGCAGAAAAACTGCTGCCGATAATGAAAAAACTGGAAGAG
>JAUYDG010000099.1 GCA_030691925.1 Nanobdellota archaeon | reverse complement strand
ACATTGATGTCTATGTGCCCGTCGCAGATCAACCCGCATTTTTTTAGCATGCTGCTTGGGTATACTGCGATTAGGTCTACGTCTCTTTCTAAAGAGCCGTATTGTATCAGGTATTTCAGGCTGTCGAAATTTTTTAGTTTTTCTTTGGCAAATCTTTTTATTATCTCTTTGTTCTTGGGTTTTGGGAAGCCTAGATGGTAGAGCAGTGACAATGTCCCTTTTTCAGATTCTTCCTTCAGGAATGCGTTATAGAATTTTGCGTAATGGCTTTTTGCGAGGAGTTCGTACCTTTCTTTCCATAACCCTGTTAAACCTGTTTGCTTTAGTATTTTTTCTTCCATCCATAGCGAGAATCCTTCTTGGAGTGGCTCTGTTTTGTCAAAAAGGTCT
Source organism: Nanobdellota archaeon (assembly GCA_030691925.1). Classification (GTDB taxonomy): domain Archaea; phylum Nanobdellota; class Nanobdellia; order SCGC-AAA011-G17; family VGLX01; genus VGLX01. Next base: position 9,972 of record JAUYDG010000099.1, on the reverse strand, counting down.
TTGGTTTCTTTTTTCAGTCGGGTGTATTCCTTGATTTTAGGGTCGTTGGTGTTGCAGGATATAGTATACTCGTTTTTTCCTGAGTTTTCAATCTTGAACTCGTTTGAGTGTTTTATGTTGAGGCAGGTATTTCTTGGTATTCCGTACTCCTCTTCTGTTCTTGATGTTAGTGTTAGGTAGTGTTTGAGCTTTTTGCCTAGCGTGGATTGTTCTGTGTACAGCGCGTGGCCGAAGTATTCATGTATCAGGTCAGCTGTTGTTGAGCTTGGGCTCAAGTATATCTTGTCTTCAGAGGGTTGGTAGAAGGCTGCTCCTTGGATATTGCCTATGTTTCCCCCTTCTTGTCCTGAACATAAATGTATGCTCGCCTTTGGGTTCTCCAGGCCGAGCTCCAGCTTCAGGTATTTGCTTGCTTCGTCTAATATCTGCTCTATCCCGGGTGTTTGCGCCATTTTTTAGGTTAAGTCCTAGCTTCGAGGTAGAATTTTAGCTTTTTTTCACCGCATTTGGGGCAGGTGTGGTAGTGGTCTTTGAAGTCTTCTTCGTAGAGTTTTATCAGTTTTGAGCCGCATTTTGGGCAATCTTCTATCTTGCCTTCGTGTGTCACTATTTTTGTGCATTTAAGGCAGGCGTATTTCAGGCGGAACCCTATGCCGCTGAAGCCGTAGATGAATATGTGTTTTTGTTCAAAACCGCAATTGTCGCATTTTGCCCTTTCGATGCCCATTTTATAAGTCCTCCATGAATTTGAATGTTTGTTTTTCGACGCTTGAGAGTATTCTTTTTGCCTTGAAGTCTGAAAGTAGGGTGTTTCTTTTTGAAAGTTCTACCAGTTTTATAGCTTGTTCTTGATAAAAGTTTGATAGGTTATTAACGTTTTCATAAACCGTGTCTTTATGTGTGTCATTGCCGTATCTCAGGTCTAAGGCGCTCTTTAAGGTTAAGTCATATTTTTGTTCTAGTAATGGTTCTCCGAGCAGTTTTATGGTTGTTTGTTTGCCTGGAATAAATGATGCTTCTTCTTTGGATGTTATGAAGTTGTCATAGTTTTGCATTGCTCTGGAGCAGTTTGTGTCTTTGTCCGGGGTTACCCATCTGTCTTCGAATTCTATGCGTGCGATTTTTGTATTGAATAGTTGTGGTGTGTCTTTTATAGAGTCAAAGGCGAAAGCGTCTGCTAAGGGCTCTTGAAATCCTAAAAGTTCAGGCTTGTCCATGTTTATAGCTGGATAATATTTATCATATTCTTCGGATATTTTTGCATGCCCCAGTTCGTGCGGCAGGAAAGCATTGTTCAGCATTTTGTTGTAGTCTTTTTTTGACATCTTATCAAAAGGTATTGTTTTTGGTTTTATGGCAGGGAATCTTAATTCGTTCTTATACGGAGAAAATGATGGGCTTACATCGTTTTCATTTTTTAGCGGGTTTGTGAACGTTATTATTTTGACTGCTTCCTTTCCAAGCCTTAGGCCTTCAGCAACATGTTTGTAAACTTTTGGGAACTCGTCTTCTTTGAAGAGGTTATAGATTGGTTCTGGGCTTTTTAATCCGTAAATTTTTATTGTGTGATCTTTTTTGAAAGAATCGTAGAGTTTTTTTTCTGGTTTTAAGTCTATTTGAAGTATTTTAGGGGCTAATGGCTCAGGTGTTGTGAATTCTGGGGAGTCGTATACTGGCGTGTAGGATGTCTTTATTGGCGAAGATGAGATATTGAAGGGGTTGCTGGATGATGATGAGCATATCGGGTTTTTTATAGAGTCTATTATTTGTTTGCAGTCGAAGTTTTCAAGTGTCGGGGTGTGTGATGTTAATGGTTTTATGCTGGGTGAGGGTACGTTGAATTGCTGGTTTAGGCTGTTAGCGTATCCTGTTAAGCCTTCATCAGCCGGAGGCTTGTAAGAGTTGTTTATTGACTGTATTATTTCGCATGCGTCAAAGTTTTCAGCAGTGGCCAATGATGATGGTGCCCTTGGCTTTGTGCTCGGTGACGGTACGCCGAACTGCTTGTTCAGGCTGTCTGCATAGGCGCTGAGGCTGAAGGGTGCGCTTGGCCCTGGTTCAGGAGAAGGGCTTGTAGGCGGAGGCGTACTTATTGATTTGAGGATCAGGAATCCTTCCATCCTAGTAACTGGTTCTTGTTCTAACAGCTGCTCTAGGCGTTTCATTTTAAGAGGAAGTTGGTGTTGATTAATATAGCAGTTGTGGAAGAAAATCCGGAGGTTTTGCGTATAAAAGGCGGGGTTTTGCGGGCAGGATAAAAATTATTTATTAATTTAGGCAGTAACCGTAAATTTTACAGTATGCCAGAATTTTTATTTTTCAAAAGGTTTTTAAACCAGTGGATTATTTCATTACTCATGAATAAAGATTTGGTTTTGGCATGGGCGATATTCATAGCAGTTTTTGTCTTCGTATCCTTGTTTTTGTTGAAGTACGTTCTGAAGGCAATGACATCTGCAGCTGTATTTAACTAAAAAAATAAAAAATGTTTCACTTCTTTTCCAGCAGCCAAGTGTCTATAAGTTTGCTTAGCTCTTTTTTTTCTATGTAGCCTATCTTGCTGTGGACTGGTTTTCCGTTTTTGAACAACATAGTTTTCGGTATGTAGGTTACCTGGTATTTTTCCATTATTTTTTGGTCTTCTTTGTTTGGTAGCTTGTCGAGTGTTGCTTTGCAGAAAACAGCTTTCCCTTTATAGTCTTCTGCTGCTGCTTTGAAAACGGGCTCGTATTGTTTGCAAGGAGGGCACCATGTTGTGCCGAAGTCTACAGCGACATTTTGGTTGCTGGAGATTATACTTTCCAGCTGGTTTAATGTTGTTATGTTAGTTACTAAGCTATGTTCTTCCTGATTGTATACTGGGTTTTCCTGGGTTTTGCTGCAGCCAGTCACTTGTGATGTCATTAGGATGCCTGTTAAACCTGCTACTGCGATTAAGTAGTTTAGTTTTTTCATTGTAGTCGTAAAAAATTTATGGGAATTTATAATACTTTGGGGTTTAGAAATTTTTGATTATCTGTATTATTATCAGCAGTATTATTATGCCCGCTACCACCAGAGGGGTTATTCCATATTCTAGCAAGGGCAGTTTGTAGACTTTCATGTTGTATCTTTCAAGGATTTTTGTTATCTTCCTCGGCTCATCCCAGCTTATGCTCCTTATCGTGTTGTCGTAGAAGTACCCGTTTAGCTTGAACCCGAACAGTTTTGACGGCCCGTAGTAGAATTCCATAAGCTTATGGTTTCCCCATTTTACTACGGCGTGGTTGGCTTTGTCTTTTGTGGTTTTTACGCTGTCTTTTATGCCACCGATTATTGTCCGCGGCAGTTTTGAATTGTACCATTCCACTTTGACTCCGCCGTAGGACATCCTAAATATTTCCAAGAATTCTTCAAGGTCTTTTTTTATCTTTTCGCCTTTTTTGTCTTTTGGCAGCCTGAATCTTATATTAGTGATGTACTTCATTGTCGTATAATAACATTAATTATTTAATAATTGTTTTGATTGAAAATTATTCTGTATGGCTTACTTTTTACACAAGAACGACTTAATACACAAAGCCGGTGTAAGAGAAACGTTTAAAAACCCTTCAGTTCTGTAAGTTACTAATATTTTAAAAAACCGATGATAAGACTGGAGGTTTAACCCAAGATGGAAGCAAGTAAAGAATTACAGGAAAAGGCTTTAGAAGTCGTGGAAGCTGCCAAGGCTACTGGCAAGATCAGAAAAGGCGTTAACGAGGCTACGAAAGCTATAGAGAGAGGCATTGCCAAGCTTGTTCTTGTTGCAAAAGATGTCAACCCGGCAGAAGTGGTTATGCACTTAGCTCCTTTATGCAAGGAGAAGAACATACCTTTGATAGAAGTCCCCTCCAAGGAGGAGCTCGGCACAGCAGCAGGCCTTGCAGTCCCTACCGCAGCAGTTGCAGTAATTGACGAGGGCGAAGGGAAGAAAGCCCTGAAGGATATACTCCTTAAGTTTAAGCCTGAATAAAAAAATTAGTTTCTTTCTTTTTTTATTGGTATGGTTTTATTGCTTTCTTTTGTATTCTTACATTCTTTTTGATGTGCCTTCTTACGAAAAATTTTGCCAGCGGATTAGCGAAGAGATCCATCATTACTTTTAATTTTTTTGAGGGGTATTCTTCTTTTACTTTGTTCACGTTAGTCAATGCTATGTTCATGCATTCCTCATATAGCCCTTTGAAAGAGTAGTTCCATCCTCTTACCTGCGCCCTTCCCTCCTTTATTTCTTTTAGGAAGTCTTTTACATTGTTAGCCTTTGCCATGGTGTAGGCTCTCCCTATGCCCCCTCCGTGGCTGTCGCTTCCAGCTATCGAGGTTATTCCCAGCTCTTTTGCCATTTTTCGGGCCATCTGGTTCTGTTGTTTTAGCCTGAAGCTATTGATGCCTTCTATCAGCGGGAAATGCTTGGCGATTTCGTAGACCCTTTGCTGTGGTTTTTCAGTAGCGGCTAAGTAGTCATGCTGGCACTGCCAGTAAGGGTGGTTGTAACAGTAGAATATGTTTTGTTTCTTCAGGTAGGATGTTAGTTTGTAAAAATCATCCTTTAGTCTTGATATTTTCTTATGCTGGGCTTTTGTGATATCATAAACATTTATATGTATAACAAAACCGTATTCCGGATCGTGGGCTGTTATTTCTTCGCCTATGATGAAATCTTTTACATCTGGCATTTTTTCTAAGAAGTATAAGCAGCCGTCTATAGTATTATGGTCTGTGAACGTCACGAAGTCCATGCCTTTGGTCTTTGCTTTTTTGTAAAGCTCTACAGGATCACTTGCCATGCTAATGCTAATCTTAACGCCTTTCAGGTCTGATTCTTCTGTTGAGAACCTGGTGTGGACGTGCATGTCCATCTTCTTTAGCTGCACATTGTCTGCCATCTTATCATTAAAATGCTATACTTGTATATAAACAATTTGCTTTTTCAGAAAGTTTTATAAAAACTGGTTAACACCATCTCAAACACGAATGAAAATTCCCCAATTATTCTTACCGGAAGAGGCTGCAGGGCAAAAAAAAATAGATACGTTCATAAATGAGGTGCCGAAGGTCTATAAGATCGATGCGGATAAAAAAATATCCAAGCTTGAGCTGAAACTGGTTAAGGATAATCGGGAAGTTTTCATAAGCTATTTTCCATACATAACCTACATAAGGAGCGAATATCATCATCCTTATTATTATGATAATCAGTATCTGGAGGCTTTGAGGAAGAAATACATAAAGATAAAATCTAGGTTCAATCATGACCAGGAGATAAAAGGGCTTATGGGCTTGGCGAATGATATCGGCTTTTACCACAAAGGTTTTCAAAGCATAATCATAAGCTATTGCAATAAAGGCAAGAGCAAAGAATTCACGTGCGATCTGGTATTAAAACGCAATCCTGATTCAGAATCAGTGCTTAAAGCTGTCAACCATTTCTATCCCAGCCTGTTTGATAAGATTACAGTCCAGAAAGTGACTTATAAAAGATGAAACTGCCTAAAGCTTTTATTCCGGAGAAGGATTTAGACAAAACTACAGAAAGTTTGCTTAATGGAAGGAATAAGAACCAAGTTTATTCTGACAAGGTGATATTAGACGGTGTGTCATTCAGGCAATTGGAATTGTTAGCTGATCTTGAGGGCAAGATAGACCATTTGAAAATAGGCTTTGGTTATATGGAATACTGTTACCAGCTGGTCTATACACCAAGAACTAATCCTTCTGCCAATGGTTCGTTGCAGTTGTTGCAAAAACCGCCATCTTTATCTTTAAGGATGCTGGAGTCTCTAGGCGAAAAAGTTGTGAAAAGTTTTCATGATAATATCACCCCTGTTCATGACATTAATGATTATGCCCATGCTGAGTATATAGGCTCAGAAAACTGCTTGTTAATAGATCTTCCCATTAAGAAAAATTCTATTCCTGTAAAAAAGCTGGAAGAGTTTTTTTGCAACGGATACGCGGTTTCACCAGTTACTAAATTTTCTCCTGATCAATTCAAATTTACGAATGTAAGAATTTATGTTGAATATACTGATTTAAAGGAGAGTGATATGCAATATCTGCAGTTCATTCCCAAAGAGCATATGCTCGACAAGAGCAAAACTTATGAAACGTAACCTTTTTAAATAAGCGAAATTAGAGAGGATTAAAATAAAATGGCTGAAGAGCAAAAACCCGCGGAAAAAGTACCACCTGCAGCAGAAAAGACAGCTGCCAAGCCTGTTGAAAAAGGCCCGATGAAGAAAAGAGATTTCAAGAGAGAAGAGGCTGAAACAGGCGGAAAAACGATGTTTTCCCATGCATTTCCTGCTGAAGTTGAGGAGATAGTAGGCAGGACCGGCTCTAGGGGTGAAGTGATGCAGGTCAGGTGCAAGATTCTTGAAGGTAGGGACGTTGGCAAGGTAATCAGCAGGAATGTAAAAGGCCCTATCAGGGAGAAGGATATTCTTATGCTAAGAGAGACGGAAATAGAGGCTAGGAAGATTTACGGTGGCGGCAGGAAGTAAGCATGGCAAATTGCGGCTTCTGTAATACCAAAATTGAGAAAGGGACTGGCAAGATGTTTGTTTTTAAAACAGGTAAGATTATTCATTTCTGCTCTAGCAAGTGCGAAAAAAACATGCTTAATCTCGGAAGGAAAGCTAGAGAGCTTAAGTGGACCGGCGTTAAGTAATTCTTTTTTGTAAAAGCCCCCAATTTTGTTGTTAGCATATATATTATTGTATGTCCAATATAAATAAAGAAAAAGAAAAGGGGTAAAGAATCCTTAAAGGAAAATCTTCACCCCTTTTCTGTTACCTGGACAGCTTGACTCCGAACAGCCATTCGAAAAGCTGCAATGCCAGCTTCCATGCCATCCTGAATGGGACAACTATCGATGAGTTTACCACACAGTTTTTCACGTTGATCTTCTTGCCTTCGCCTTCCTTCTCGCTATCAGGCCAGTATTTCAGGATGAGAAGTGGTATCAGGCAGGCAACAGCAGATAGGGTAATCAAAGCTTTCATGCCTATGAGCTCGTAAAGCTGCCCGCCGGTAAAGGTAGCCACCACCCCGCCCAGGTTAGCTATCGACATCAGCAGGGCATAGACGCTTGCTTCGGCATCCTTCGGTGTAGCTCTTACAGCAAGTGCCATCGTGGGTATGAAGGCTATGTAGCCTATAACCCCGCTGACCAGCCAGATAATCATTGCTGAGGTCGGGTTTATCACTAAGAACATCATGAATGTCGAGGCAGCTCCAATCCAGATGGTCCATTTCAGGATTCTCTTCAGTGCGGTTGCTTTGAAGTACAGCCCGTATAGCATCATCCCGAACAGTGAGCCAGCAGAACTAATTGTCGAAAGGGTGCCGATGAAAGTCTCACTGAATCCTAACTGCTTCTTCATGAAAAGCAAGAAAGGCGTGCCGAAACTGGGGGTCATGTTCCACAAAAAGATGAACAGGGCCGCGATCAGGAGTCTTTTTTCTGTATTGACAGCGTTCCCTAAAACTTTCAGCGAATGTACAATACCTCCCTTGTTTTCGTTTGCTTTTACCGGTTCTTCATCCACGAAGAAGGCAGTCGTTAGCGGTACTAATGGCAGGAACATGGTGAGAGCAAAAACGTTGATGAAACCGTTGTTGAAAGGCCATCCGATGAAGTGCTGCAGAAGCCAACCGCCAAGAAAACCGGCAATCAGTGCGCCAAAAGCCCTACTGCCCCAGCAGACGTTCTGGATGTTCTTTGCTTCAGCTTCATTTGGGCTCTTCTGTACTGCTAATCCGTCAATAACAACATCGGTCATTGCAACCCCGACTGCTTCCATCAGCATACCTAGGATGATTAGCAGGTAGGATTTTTCGAAAGCGCCCATAATAACGATGAGCCAGCCAATCGACGCGAGGGTACAACAGATGATGATGTACGGCTTCCTTCGCAAGCCCTTGAACAGGGGGTAGCTGTCAGATATCATCCCATACAGTGGTTTGATTACCCAGGGTATTGTAGTGATAGAGAACAGGGTGGTTATCTGTGCAACGCTTAATTTCATCACTCCATCGAGGAACAGGGTGAACGCAAGCCCAGATAATCCTAATATCCCTTGGACAAAGTACACCAAGGCAAACAGGCGGTAGTCCCTTTTTGATATTGCCAGCTTAACACCCTTCTTGACGTCGTTTGGGGTTTCGGTAAGCTTCTTCATCAAAAGGGCTAATTTCGGATGCCCGAGAATGAATTTTAGCCAATGGAGTTTCAGTAATAGAAGCTTGAATCTAATCCTGAGAACCAACAGCTTAACCAAGAGGATATATGGCTCCAGCTTTTTGATCAAGGGCGTGACCAGCTTCTTAACCCGGGTGATAACAGGAGCAATCATCTTTTTGACCAGAAGGATTGCTGGAGCAAACAGTTTCTGGAGCATGCGGCTAGCCTTAGTCTTAATCGAAGAAAGAAATAGTCTGATATTCCCTTCAGGCTTGGTCAAGTCAATTTTCTTCGTAGCCAAAAAGAGCATGGCTGCGGTAGAGATGAGCAAGTATAGGAACATCACTTCTGCACCGAACGATTGCCCTACCTTTGGCGTAAGGAGAAGCAAGGTCAGCAGGGCAAGGAATGCTGCATTAAAAGTTGAGAACGACATACTGATCACCATCCTTTCATAAAAATTTGTTTGTTAAGGTTAGGATTTAGAATTCCTGATTTATGTTAACACTTTTTTTCAGTTTTAAAGTGGTTGTAATAAGGAGTATTGAGGTTTTCCAAAGGTTTTTACGATATTTGTTTCAGGCGTTTGTTGCGTTTACAATCTACCGACTACTTTAGCCTTGGGGTTTATGTGAACACTTGCTTTTGGCTGAGTGTTATTCCGGGTTTTTCCGAGACTTTATTGTTGCTGTGTGTTATTATTTTGTTCCCTTTATTGTTGTATGTCTCATGCCTGTCGTTTGCTTCAGCTCTTGTGGTTGAAGTAAGATAGGTTGTCCGGCCCTTTGAGGGTTTTAGTTAATTTTTTTTTATTGAATATAATACTGGTTGTCCCGGTTGTTTATATGCTTTTTGGTTTGTAACAACTTATTAGTAGTGCCTTAAATGGTTGCGGTGCCAAACAAAAAATTTTAAATACTTAGGTTTTTACAGTTTTCTTAAAATGATTGAAAAAACATTAGTGCTGATAAAGCCTGACGGGGTAAAGCGCGGGTTAATCGGGGAAATATTGAAAAGGTTTGAGCAGAGGGGCCTTAAGCTTGTAGGGATGAAGATGGTTTGGATAGACAAGAACTTTGCCAAGAAGCATTATTCTGCGCATGTTAAGAAGGGTTTCTACAAGAATTTGGAAGAGTTCATAACCTCTGGACCGGTAGTCGCAATGGTGATTGAAGGGATACACGCAGTGGAGATTGTCAGGAAGATAGTTGGCTCAACAGAGCCTAAGAGTGCTGAAATCGGTACTATAAGGGCTGACTTTGCGCACGTGTCATATGATTATGCGGATAAGAAAGGTATAACTATCAAGAATCTTATTCACGCATCCGGAACATCAGAGGAAGCCGCAATAGAAATCAACCTATGGTTCAAGCCTGAAGAGATTTATGATTATAAGACAGCCCATGAAGAGCACGTCTTCTAAAATTTTATTTTTTCTACACAAATATGTAAAGGTCTAATAAGATTTGTCATCTAGTCTTATTTTTGTCATTTTTTAGAAACATTTTTAAACTTAGAAGAAATCCTCCTTATCAAAGAGGAAAGGCTAATGAAAAGATCGATAAAAACGGCACTCTGCACCGGGGTTGCTGCGGTTTTTCTATATACAGGAGGAAGCTATGTTGCGGACTACTCAAAAAGATGGGTGGACTCGAAGATCAATGATGCAATCGTGCAGTACGAGAAAGGCGACAAGCAGTGGACTGACAAAGCTCTCAAAGAAGGAGTGGACGATACAAAAAAAAGCTTGGATCAGTATGCTACAG
>JAUYDG010000063.1 GCA_030691925.1 Nanobdellota archaeon | reverse complement strand
AGGTTAGCCGTCTTCTGTAACCACAAACCGGCTTCACGGTGGGGTTGAAGTCTTGGGAGAGGTGTACATTTCGGTTGTTAGTCTCAGCCCGTACGATGACGCTTTGTCCCGTTGGGCTGATTTTCATGATAACTGGGTCAGGTCGGGAACGAAGCAGCCCTACTCGTGGAGGTTGGCGCTTTCGGGGTCGCAGAGCTGAGGAAAGGCTGAGGAAGCTAGCAGCTGATCTTGCATCCATCCTCGGACGCGTCTGCCACTCATACTCGACCAAGAAGGTGGGAATCTGATGGAGAAAAAAACAAAATTAAATTTAGGTTGTGGAAATGATATAAAAGGAGGATACTTGAATGTAGATATAGGGGAAGGGAAAGGTGTAGATATCGTATGGGACTTGAATAAATACCCTTATCCTTTTGAAGACAACACCTTTGAGGAGATAGTTGCTGATATGGTTCTAGAACACTTAAATGATAAAATCAAGCCTATGGAGGAAATGATAAGAATCTGCAAGAACGGCGCAATAATAAAAATCACGGTACCTTATTATGCCAGCAAAGGGGCATTAACGCATATTGACCATAAACAATTTTTCAGCGAAGGAACCTTTAACCTATTTTACCCTAAAGACTATTTGCCTAAAGACCACTGGAAAAAAGAAGGAGGGGGCTGTACATATAATCGGGTTAGAGAAAAAAATGTCATAATACCTTTATCCGTAAAAAAAGAAACATTCGGAAGATTCAGAAAATATTTACCGTTCAAAAAATATTTAGCAATGTTTTTAATAAACATTTATGACCACTTATATTATGAATTTAAAGTTTTAAAATAAACCAAGAAAGAAGTCTAAAACTTTTGAAAACAAGTTTTTTTCTTCTTTAATAAAACCTTCCAATTCTGTTTCTTTTCCGCTATCTTGCACAATCTCAGGAGCAACTTCCTTTTTTTCTCCAGTTTCAGTTACTTCTTGCTTTTCCAAACAAGCATCATAATCAGGAACTTCTGTATTAAAACAATCTTGATTAACGCATCTGTCAACAGTGCACGGATCTTGGTCATCGCATTCTAAATCTGTTTTACAAATCGGTGGAATATTCAAACATTTTTTCGGCTTGCCAGCAGTGCTCTTGCATATATCCTCTGTAAAAGGGTTGTTGTCATCGCAATCGGCATTTGAGCTGCACTTGTCCTCATTTTTCTCTTCCTCCTCTTCCTGCTCTTTCTTAACCTGCGCTTCACTCTTGCATACATTATCAGAGCAAACATAACCAGAGTTACAGCCGCAGTCTTTACAACAGTTCTCTTTCGTTTCGTTCTGGCCAGTATCGCAGTTGCCATCGCCGCAGTAAAAGGCTACAGACATTACAACGATAACCGTCCTCTCTTCTGGCTGGTCAACATAAAAAACGCCCTCAACCAGAATATCTATGCCGTTAACCTCTTTCTGCTCACCAACGCTTATGATGCTCTTTACGCCACCAACACCAATTACCGCCTTATCTGGTCTTATATTCTCCACTATGATCTCTTTATCGCCAACACTATAGGCTTCCCCCTGCCTTAAAGTAACAGAAGAGAAAGCAGAAGAAGCTAAAACTAAGAAAAGAATTACGACTAATAAAGCCTTAACATCCATGCCCAAAATAAGGCCGAGGTTGTATATAAAAATTTGTTTTAACCTTCCACTTCAAACTCGTGGCCTTCACAGCTGAAACACTCCAATTTTTCAGGCACTTTTTCATTAAAGCCGTAGACAGCTCCACAATTTTTGCATATTGCTTCCATTTTTTAACCCCCTAATATAGTATACCTATGAGTATGTACTTTATCTGTCCGAATCTGACCTTTTCAGGCTTATCTGAATTGTCACCTTTGGCTATCGCGTACCACCCAAGCCCGTCCTCTCCGATAAATGTTACCCTGTGAGAGATTAAATCATCACCTGACTGGTAAGCTATTATGTCACCTACATGCACTTCCTCTTCTGACTCAGGAATTATCTCCAAGCCATTAGCGTGTTCGTCAATCAAAGGGTCCATTGAATTGGTATCAGCATAACTTGCAAGCTGGATGTAAGGAAAGCTTATTACAAGCCTGTCTGAAAATAATTGCAGATGCCTATCCTTCACCCTGTCATAAGGTGAGCTTCTTTCCTCGCTGCCAAAAAACGGCTTTTCCTTATGAACGTCTAATGTTAAGAATAAAGAGTTTAAGAACCAGCCGAAAATGAAGGATATGATTAGCAAAGAAATGAATAAAACTTGATTTTTATTATTCTTGCCCATTTTTTGCCGGAAACAGTACCCTTAAGTTTTTGTATTACTATATAAACTTTACGATTGTCCCTATCTACGAGTAGTAATAAAAATCTTTGATGCGGTGAAGCGATACCTTTATAAACGCGTCAAAATCTTTTAGAAAAACATTCCAAATCTAACAGAGAGGTTAACAAAATGGCGGATGAAAAAATAGCAGAAAAAATATTACGATTAATGAAGCAGCCTGAAAAAATCAGGAACATAGGCGTATGCGCACACATTGATCACGGGAAGACAACATTCTCTGACAATCTCCTATTAGGAGCAGGCATGATATCAGAAGAGCTGGCAGGAAAACAATTAGCTTTAGACTTCCACGAAGATGAACAGGAAAGAGGAATAACAATAGACGCAGCAAACGTATCAATGGTACACAACCTGGACGGGGAAGAATACCTAATAAACCTCATAGACACACCAGGACACA
>JAUYDG010000002.1 GCA_030691925.1 Nanobdellota archaeon | reverse complement strand
CTGCTGGTATAAAATGGTATACAGACTAATATCAAGGATTTACCCTAGAAAATTTTTAGAGAACTACAAAAAATTACTGGACTACGCTAACATAAGAACTGACCCGACAAAATTCTTAGGATTCGTACTAGTATTCGGCTTCCTACTCGGATGGGTAATAGCTTTTCCAGCAGCAAGGATGTTCAGCTGGAGCCTGATGCTAACATTCGTAATAACATTCACAGCCTTTGAAGTATTCGTCTACATGTGGATATCACTAAGCATAGAAGCCAAAGCAGTATTCATGGAAAAAGCACTGCCAGACGCCTTACAGCTGATGTCCTCTAATCTTAGAGCAGGACTAACACCGGAAAAAGCATTGCTGTTATCAGCAAGGCCAGAATTCGGACCACTGACAACAGAGATAAACAGGGTAGGCAAAGAAATAGCCATAGGCAAAGACATAGACGAAGCCCTGCTTGGAATAACAAAAAGAGTAAAATCAGACAAGATAAGCAAAACAGTCATGCTGATAGTCTCCGGAATAAGAGCAGGAGGAGAACTAGCCTCACTATTAGACCAAACAGCAAGAAACCTAAGAGACCAAGACTTCGTAGACCAAAAAATAAGAAGCAGCGTAAGAATGTATGTGATATTCATATTCTCCGCAGTTGGCCTAGGAGCGCCGATGCTTTACGGGCTGAGCAGCTTCCTAGTCGAAGTAATGACAAACGTCCTCGGCAAGGTAGAGATACCAAAAACAACAACGATGAGCATGCCAATAAACATAACACAAGTAAGCATAAGCATAGACTTCGTAATAAAATACGTGATAACATCACTAATAATAACATCCATCCTAGGATCTATGGTACTAGGCCTGATAAACAAGGGAGAAGAAAAACAAGGATTAAAGTACGCGCCAGTCCTTATAGGCATAACCCTAGCAGTATTCTTTCTTGTAAGATTCTTCATAAACAACTTGCTAACAGGACTATTCACATTCTAACTTCAAAAACTATTTAAACCAAAAAGGCTAAATAAGAACTTGATGAAAAAGGGCAAGCACAGGATTTCTATAAAAACAGGAAAACTAAGATTAGGAGAAGAAAAACCTGTTAAAGAAAAGGGGTATGAAGAGAGGGTATCAACAGGCATTCCCGGCTTGGATGAAGTAATGTCCGGCGGTTTTGAAAAAAACTCTATAAACATGGTAAGCGGAGGCGCTGGAACAGGGAAGAGCATATTCGCGATGCAGTTCCTAGTGGACGGCATACAAAAGTTCAACGAGCCTGGAATATTCATAACCTTTGAGGAAGAAAAAGAAAAAATATGCAAGCACATGCTGAAAATGGGCTGGGACCTGAAAAAACTAGAATCAGAAAACAAACTAATGATCGTGGAGTACTCTCCTGACAAAGTAAAAAAGATGCTGGCAGAAGGAGGGGGAGAAGTAGAATGGGTGATCGGGAAAATAAAAGCCAAAAGAATGGTAATAGACTCACTAACAGCCTTCTCACTGCTGTTTAAAGACGAGCTAACAAGAAGGCAAGCGCTTCTAGACCTGTTCAGAATAATAGAAAGATGGGACTGCACAGCACTATTAGTCGTGGAGCACGAATCAGAGGTTGAAAGGCATGATAGCATGGATGTAGAATTCGAGGTTGACGGCATAATACTTCTCTACTATCTAAGAAAAGGAGATGTAAGAAACAGGGCATTGGAAATCCTAAAACTAAGAGGCTCAAAACACGCATCCAGAATATTCCCTATGAAGATAACTGATGAGGGTGTAAAAATTTACCCTGAAGAAGCAGTATTCTAAGAAAAAACAATCTCCTTCTGTATCTTCCTTATATTCTTAAGATTCTCTCTTACGATAGATTCCGCCTTGGGAGCATTACCCTCTATCCTCAAAGAAACCACCTGGGGCTCAGACAAAGGCCGGCCAATCTGGGCAAGCATCTTAACCTCAACATAATCAGCATTAGTCTTCTCATAAACATCCTTCGCTATTTTATAAGCTAAAATCTGGTAAAGCTTGCCAGGATGATTAACGTTCTTGCCAGCCAAAGCCTCCAGGCTCATAGGCCTGTTAGGCGTTATCAAGCCATTAAACCTGTTACCCCTTCCAACCTGGCCGTCATCACCCTGCTCAGCAGAAAGCCCGGAAACAGTCAAGTAAACAGAAGAAGCATCCTCATAACTGTCCAATGTGTTCAAAAAAACTTCGACCTTAAACTTCTGCCTCACCTCAGAAACTATCTTCTCCTTCAAGGCCTTATAATGCTGCATATCCTTAACAAACTTAGAGATGAAAGCAATAGCCAAAGTCAAAACAACCTTGTCACCGTGCCTGAAGCCCATTACCTTGAAATCCCTTCCAACAGCAGGATAGTCCTTCCTGAAACTCTCAGAATCTATAAGGATGCCCACTTCTGAAACCAGGCTTTCAAGATAAGAAAGAGGAAAATGGCTTACACCAAAAGAAGTATCATTAGCAACAGGAATCTTTCTCTTAAAAACCTCAACAAGATTAGCAGCTCCAGGCTTCACATCAACAACAACCTTAAACCTCGCAAGGCTGAACTGCTTCAGATAACCCTTAACAGCACCTGTTATTATTTTTTTAACAGGAATTATGTGCTCTCCCACTCTAGAGGTAGCCCTGCCAGCTATTATGACCTCGGCAGGCTTCTTAATCTTGCCGCCGCCAAATCTAACCTTAGAAGCGCCAGCAACCAACAATCCTTTATCTATGTTATGGTGCAACACGTTACCAAAATGCTGGAGGTAATACCTGCTCAAAGCCTTAGAAGCCTCCTCGCATAAAGAATCGCAAAGAGTGTCAGGGTGGCCTGTGCCTTTCTTCTCAACAAGCTCAACAACTTCCTTCTTCTCTTTCACCCTCTCTATAACTATCTCGATACCGCATCACCTCTTAGCTATTAATTATAGTCCAGCCTAAATAAACCTTTTGCCTCTTAGCAGCTTTGCACACTTACTATCAGTTTTGCATACAACCTCTTTAGACCTTGTTTTGGGATAAAAATGTCTCGATTGCGGGATGGACATGTCCCGATTATAGTATAGAAATTACATTTCGGTTACGGGAAGATTTTTTTTAAGGGCTTTTATGAATCTTGCTGGGGGAGGGTTTGTGTTGTGGGGTTTATTCTGTTATTATCCTGATTGTTTCTTGCTGTATTTTTATGATAAGTTTCTTTATCTTTTTTAGTTGTTGTATGTCAATGGTTGTTTCTACCCCATAGGTTGAAGCTTCTCTGCTTTCTCTTATTGTTGGGTTAGTAATGTTTTCTTCAGTTTCGAGCGTGTCGAATTGCATGACTATATCTTTGTCTAGATTAATTTTTTTCTCTTCGATGAGGGTGAGCATTGCTGTAATCGTGCAGGATTGGTTCTTAGACTTGTAGCCGTGTTTGGCTAGGATGGCGAGGAAGCAATGATATATGGCATAAAATCCAACGTTTAATGCCTAATCGTATATTTTTAGTTTTTCAAGCTTTTCTAGGACACCATAGTTGTATTCTGATTTCTTGAGATGCTTTCTAGCTAGTTCAGGATCCGGTTTTACTTTTACAAGCCTTCTAGGGTCTTTCAGACACCAATTCAGGTGCGCTTCTATCCGTGGCATTTTTTTATGACCTCTACATATTTTTCTGGATTATGGAACACTAGACTGTCTGATATTATGCTATAAAAAACTTTATCCTCCTTGTTTTTAATTATGTCCTTAGGCGTAATATCCACGTATCTTATGGGTTTTTCAACCTGTTGAGACTTTCTTATTTCTTCTTTTACTCTGCTAACATCTTTAGACTTTTCTTTGTTATAGACAAGTAAGACGTCAATGTCTCGATAATCTTCTCTCTTTATAGACGAACCAAAAACGATGCCCAAGTCAATGTAGGGCTCAAACTTCTTAAGATTATATAAGAGAATGGCAAGCCATTTAGGGAAATCTTTCTCTTCAAGACTTAACATATACTGCATAAACTTAAGAGCCATTTCGTTTCCGTAATCAAATGAGAAATAATCAGAGTTCCCAACCTCTTCTTTAATAAAAAGCCTCTTGCTGACTAGCATATTACACAATTTATTCGCGTGAGCATGATTGATACCTAACATCCTTGCCAAAAGCCTAGCGTTATACCTATCCTTATAATGCTTGAAAACATATTTTGCAATCCGGATCTCGATTCTAGTAAATTGTATGTTACCAACAACCATATGTATGCTCTAAACATACATTATATAAAAACCTTTCGGTAAAAAAAACATCAATGAAAAATCTAAAATAACGAGCAGATTTACGTGCCCTGTGGGACTAATTAACCTTACGATAGAAACTACGATAAACCTCAAAAAGTTTCAGCCACAAATTTTATAAAAGCACAACAACACATCATCTCGAAAAAAAATGAGCAAATACGCCTATTCGTTCGATGAAGGGGACTACAAGAACAAGAAGCTCCTAGGAGGCAAAGGAGCAGGCTTATGCGAGATGACAAAGATGGGCATGCCAGTACCGCCAGGATTCGTGATAACAACAGAGGCATGCCTTGAATACAACAAGAACAACAAACTGCCAGAAGGATTAATAGAAGAAGTGAAGCAAAACATAAAAAAAGTCGAACAAAAAACAGGCAAGAAATTCAGCGACGAAACAAACCCATTACTATTCTCCGTAAGATCCGGCGCAGCGATATCCATGCCCGGAATGATGGACACAGTGCTGAATCTGGGCCTGAACGACAAGACAGTAACAGCGCTGGCAAAATCATCCAACAACGAGCGATTCGCTTACGACGCTTACAGAAGATTCCTGCAGCTATTCGGCAAGATAGCGCTAAGCGTAGAAGAGCAAAAACTAGACCAAGCCTTCAACGAAGCCAAAGAAAAACACAAAGCAAGACAAGACACAGAACTGAACGCAGAAGCGCTAAAAGAAATCTGCCAAGAATTCAAACAAATAATCAAAGACTCAGGAAAAGAGTTCCCGCAAGACACTTACAAGCAGCTGGAGCTGGCGATAATCGCAGTGTTCAAGTCCTGGACGGGAAAAAGGGCGGTAGACTACAGGAAAGAATTCAAGATAACACCAGACATAGCAGACGGCACAGCAGTAAACGTATGCGCCATGGTATTCGGCAACACCGGAGAAGACTCAGCAACAGGAGTAGCATTCACAAGAGACCCAGGAACAGGAGAGAACGTACTATTCGGAGAATACTTAGTAAACGCCCAGGGGGAAGATGTGGTAGCAGGGATAAGGACACCGAAACCGATAGCAGAAATGAAACAAGAAATGCCCTCCCTGTACGCCCAGCTGGAAGAAGTAAGGCAAAGGCTGGAAAACCATTTCAAAGAAGTACAAGACTTCGAATTCACCATAGAAAAAGGAAAGCTATTCATGCTCCAGACAAGAAACGGAAAGCTCAACGCAGCAGCAACAATAAAAACATCAAAAGAGATGGCAGAAGAAAAACTGATAACAAAAGAGCAGGCACTCCTAAGAATAAACCCGGAACAGATACAACAGCTATTGCACAGGAGCATAGACCCGAAAACCAAGAAAGAGCACATAACACAGGGGATAGGGGCAAGCCCAGGAGTAGCAGCAGGCAAAGCAGTATTTACAGCAGACGAGGCAGAAAGAAAAGGCACCCTGGGAGAGAACGTAATACTGATAAGGGAAGAAACAAAACCGGAAGACGTCCACGGATTCTTCAAAGCCAAAGGGATACTCACAAGCAGAGGCGGAAAAACATCACACGCAGCAGTGGTAGCAAGAGGCATGGGAAAACCATGCGTAGTAGGCTGCGAATCACTATTTGTAAGCGAATCAGAAAAGACAGCACACATAGGCGAAACACACATAACAGAAGGAGACATAGTAACCGTTGATGGCTCCACAGGCAAAATATACCTTGGGGAAGTCCCAACGATAGACACAGGCTTCAGCAACGAGCTTTCAGCCATACTAAAATGGGCTGACGAGACAAAAAGATTAGGCGTAAGAGCCAACGCTGACACGCCACAAGACGCTAAAAAAGCAAGAGAGTTCGGGGCAGAAGGCATCGGGCTCTGCAGGACAGAGCGCATGTTCAACGCAGCAGACAGGCTGCCAATAGTCAGAGAGATGATACTAGCCGATTCTTACAAAGAAAGGGCAAAAGCCCTAGAGAAGCTGTTCCCGATACAGAAAAAAGACTTCAAAGAAATATTCAAAGCAATGGAAGGGCTGCCAGTCACGGTAAGGCTGCTAGACCCGCCGCTGCACGAATTCCTGCCAAGCATCGAAGAGCTCAGCAACGAAATTGAGCAGCTGAGAAACTTCAAGCACCTGCTAGACGTGATGACCAACGTACCAAAATCCGTAGAGCTCAAAGAAGAACCTATCCTGAAAAAATACGTCCAAATGATAAAAAACATGGGCGGAGAACTGGCAGAGCTTAAGGACCACAAAATATGGGACAAGATCCTAGAGCAAGAAGAGCTTACTCTCAAAAAAGTCAGAGCACTAACAGAAGTCAACCCCATGCTCGGGCACAGGGGAGTAAGGCTCGGCATAACATACCCAGAAATCTACGAGATGCAAATAAGAGCAGTGCTAGAAGCAGCAGCAGAGCTGATAAAAGAAGGAAAGAAAGTACACCCAGAAATAATGGTGCCGCAGGTATGCACTGCACAAGAGCTCATATGGGCGCACGAAAAGCTGCAAAAAATAAAAGAGGAAACAGAAGCAAAATACGAAACCAAAATAGGCCTAAAATTCGGAAGCATGATAGAAGTGGTAAGGGCATGCATGAGGGCAGGAAGATTCGCAGAAATAGCAGAATTCTTCTCATTCGGAACAAATGACCTGACACAAGCAACATTCTCATTCTCAAGAGAAGACGCAGAAAACAAGTTCCTGCCGTTGTACAACACAAGGAAAATACTGCAGGACAACCCTTTCGAAGTGCTGGACGTTAAAGGCGTAGGAAGGCTCATGGACATGGCAATCTACTGGGGCAGAAAAACCAGGCCGGACCTAAAAGTAGGGATATGCGGAGAGCACGGCGGACAGCCAAAGAGCATAGAATTCTGCCACTACCTAACATTAGACTACGTCAGCTGCTCAGTATACAGGGTGCCCATAGCAAGGCTGGCAGCAGCGCAAGCCAAGCTGAAAGAAGGTAAGGAAGACTTCCTATACAAATACCGCTGATTTTTCACCATTCTCTAATGAAAACTAATCTTTAAATACACCTTAGACCCATTAAGGAAAAGAAGATTTCGTAACGAGTTCTCAACAGTTAGAAAAAGATATATTTCCGGAGGCGCAAAAAATGAACGAGTTCCCAAGCATGAAAATGATAGAAAGAGTAACATCTGAAGTCTTAAGAAACCTCAAGCACAAAGAGGAGATTAGAATCAACTGGATAGACTGGATAAAACTCAAGTAAACCCCACAAAAAACGAAAGGTTTATAAATAAGTAAAGATAGGAGAATAATGAACTTATTCTGAGAAGAATAAACATGGAGAGGTCGGTAAAATGGATAAAGAAGTTATGAAGACTGGTACAACAACCATAGGAATAGTCTGCAGAGACGGGATATTATTAGGTGCAGACAGAAGGGCATCAGCAGGTTATATGGTAGCAGACAAAAGAGCCCAAAAAGTAATAAAAATAAACGATGAAATGGCCCTGACAATAGCAGGCCTGGTATCAGACGCCCAATTAATCTCTAAAATAATCAAAGCACAGCTAAAACTGATAGAAATAAGAAAAGGCAAAAAATCAACAGTAAAGCAGGCAGCAAACCTGCTGGCAAGCCTGGTATACAACAACATAAGAAGAATGTCCATGATACAAAGCATAGTGGGATTCCTATTAGCAGGAAAAGACGACAAAGGATTCCACCTATACAACATAGGGATAGACGGAAGCCTGTCAGAAATGGAAGACTACGTATGCGACGGATCAGGAATGATGTTCGCAACAGGAGTCCTGGAAGCAAACTACAAGAAAAACATGAGCCTAGACGAAGGGATAAAGCTTGTGGTACAGGCACTAAACGTTGCAATGCAAAGAGACATAGCAACAGGAAACGGAATAGACATACTGGCAATAACCAAAGACAAAGTAGATTTCGTATTAAGAAAGGAAACAGAATCAAAAGTTCACATATAAATCTTTCTTAAATCAAAAAGAGAACTTTTTAGGAAAAGCTAAAGGAAATTAGGAGAATGGCAAGCATATTAGATGAAGTATTAAAACTGATACCGCAGCCTGAAAAAATATCAGACTCGGTATTCGAAGGGGCTAACATAGTCCTCTATACAAAAGACAGGGACTTCTTCCTGAACAACAACGGGGTAATAATCAAGGTAGTAGACACCCTCAAAAAAAGGGTAGAGCTAAGGCCCGACCCGGCAATATCCATGGAGCAGGAAAAAGCAGAAGAAATGATAAAAAAGATGATACCGCCAGAAGCAGGGCTCGGCAGCGTAATATTCGACCCGCAAAGATCAATGGTCATAATAGAAGTGGAAAAGCCAGGGCTGGCAATAGGAAAACAAGGGGAGCTGCTAAAAGAAATAAAAACAAAGACCTTCTGGGTGCCGCTGATAAGAAGAGTCCCGGCAATAAGGTCGAAGCTCATAGAAAACATAAGATACGTCCTGTACGAGAACAACGACTTCAGAAGAAAATTCCTAAACTCAGTAGGAAAAAGAATATACGGCGGATGGACAAAAGAAAAAAGAAACGAATGGATAAGGATAACATTCCTCGGCGGGGCAAGAGAAGTAGGAAGAAGCTGCATCCTCCTGCAAACGCCAGAATCAAAAATACTGCTAGACTGCGGAATCAACGTGGCAGCAACAACAGAAGACAAAGCCTATCCGATGTTCGACGCGCCAGAATTCAACCTCAAAGACATAGACGCAGTCATACTGACACACTCACACTTAGACCATTGCGGCTTGATCCCTGCATTGTACAAGATGGGCTACGAAGGGCCAACATACTGCACAGCGCCAACAAGGGACATCTCAGCACTATTAGCCTTAGACTACATAAGCATAGCGCAAAAAGAAGCGCTGAAACCATTATACACTTCTACTGACATAAAAACCATGGTCAAGCACACGATATGCCTGGAATACGAAGAAGTGACTGACATAACGCCAGACGTAAGGCTAACCCTGTACAACGCAGGACACACGCTAGGAAGCTCAATGGCACACATGCACATAGGCAACGGGTTACACAACTTTTTGTACACCGGGGACATGAACTACGAAATCTCAAACCTCTTAGCAGCGGCAGCAACAAGATTCCCAAGGCTGGAAACAGTGCTTTTAGAAGCAACCTATGGCGGAAAAGACGACATACTAGCTTCGAGAAAAGAATGCGAAAAATACCTGCTAGAAATCATAAAAAACACGCTAGCAAACAAGGGAAGAGTCCTGATGCCCGTGCTTGGAGTAGGAAGGTCTCAAGAAATAATGATGATACTCGAAAGGGCTATAAGGGAAGGGCTCATAGACAAGATTCCAATATACGTGCAAGGGATGGTATGGGACGTAACAGCAATACACACAACATACCCAGAATTCTTCAACAACACCATAAAGAGAAACATATTCCACAAAGACCAAAACCCGTTCCTATCAGACGTGTTCAAACAAGTAGCAGGGCATAAAGAGATGCAGGAAGTGCTGGAAGAAAAAAGTCCTGGAGTGATAATGGCAACATCAGGAATGATGGTGGGAGGGCCATCAGTAGAATACTTCAAGGCAATGGCAGAAAACCCGAAAAACGCCTTAGTGCTGACGTGCTACCAGGGAGAAGGAAGCCTGGGAAGAAGGATACAGCAAGGGGAAAAAGTGATAAGCTTCCCGAAAGGAGAAAAATCAGAAGACATAAGAGTAAACATGTCCGTGCACACAATAGCAGGGTTCTCAGGGCACAGCTCAAGAAAACAGCTCATGCAATTCGTATACAACCTAGACCCCAAGCCAAAAAGGATCATAGTCAACCACGGAGAAAGCAGCAAGTGCCTAGACCTAGCAAGCAGCCTGCACAAGATACACAGGATAGAAACCAACGCGCCAAAAAACTTGGAAGCGGTAAGGATAAGATAAACTCATAAAGCCCTTCTAAAAACAATACGAGCTAAAAAATGAGCCTAGAAAGAATAACAGCCAAAGAAAAAATAACAAAAGAACAGCTGACAAGAGACAGAGTATTCTATTCACTAGTCAGGATCATGATAAACGACTACTTTAAGATACAAGAAAAATACGAAGGCTACATACCATACGAAGTCGGGAAAGAATTCACAACAGACCTGCACGGCGCACTAATAATTCTTGAGCCAAGCGACAAAGAGATCAGGCGCTACTGCAGAAAAACAAACTACTTCAGACCAATCGACCTGAACGACCAGCATCTCATCAGCGAACTGGAAAAAAACCTCGAAGGCGACGGCGCAAGAATAATAAAAGACAACAAAATAATACTAAAAGCAGGAATATACGCCTACCACCAGGCAGAAAAAAAAGAAGGCGGGGAAATAAACGAAATACTGGAAAAATACCTCATATCCTCAATGAAGTTTATAGGAGAAAGGGAAACAGCAGCCTTGGCATTTGCCATAGCCGCAAAAAAACATTCTTACATCATCTCACAGACCATACGCCCAACGCAAAAAGACAAGACCGTCGATGACAAAAGATACTCAAAGGTAGGGACAGGAAAAGTAGCAGAATTCGGGCCTAAAGGGCTGATAAGGACAGCAAAGCTGGAAAACGGCGAAGAGGGCGTTCCAAAGGAGCATATGCTGAAAGAAGACGCTTATATAAAACAGTACAACTACAAGTTTGAAAAAGGGATATACCTGCACAGCAAAAACTACTTAACATTAGAAGACGTGGCATCCATGTCAGAAAGAATATTAGCTGTAGAGGGCGAAAAAGACGGGCAGTACAGCCTTCTGGACAAACTAAACTTCTTTAAAAAATTTATAAAAAACGCTTTTTGATATATACATTTTATAGAACAAAAAAGTTTATATACCCTAAATCTTCTTTTAGAAAAGGATTTTTTGCGCCACGAAAAATTTGTTGGCCTGTGCAAGTGATTGTGCAGGTCAACCCTAATTTTAAATTTCTTCAAAAAACTTAAAAACATTCTCAACTAAATAAGACAAGCAATGAATGAAACAAAAGATATAATCCTGGACGGAATAAAAGAAGAAGACCTGTTAAAAATACCAGTAGAAGAAAAACCGAGCAAATGGAAAAAAGCCATAACAATAACCCTTACAATCTTCATGATATTACTGGTATTATCTTACGTCTGGGTAAGTTACGGCATTGACGACATCGTAGCAAGCCTGATGGAAAGCAAAACATTAGAAGAGAACAAGATAAGAATAAACGACACTTCATACCTGATATTTGAAAAAGGAACATACAGCAAACTGCTTGAGGAGTATTTGAAAAACCAAGACAAGGAATTCAAAGCGTGCCTCGCAGGAGAGATAAAAGGCGACTACAAGGTGAGCAGCATAGTAATCCCTGAAATGGCAGAACAATCTTTTAGCCAAGTGATATCAAAAAGCTGCCCTGAAGGGACCATAGCAGAACTGCACAGCCAGCCATACAGAAAGTGCATAGAATCAGAACAAGACATAAAAACAAAAAAACTGACAAACAAGCCAGAAAGGCTGATGGTCATAATGTGCGAGAAGTACAGGTTCAACTTCTATTAAAGCTAAAAAGCAATCTTTAAATATAACCTCTTACCATAATTAATATGTGGCGCGTACCAAAAGATTAGAGTTCTCTTTTGATTTCTTTAAGTAATCTCTTTTTACCTGTCCAGATTTTTTAGAAGTATTATGAACGCCGAGGCTGGAGGTCTAACAAGCTGTATAACGCCTAGAATTTTAGACACATCCTTAGAAAAATATATTGAAAGAATTATTTTTTTATTTTTAATCTATAAAAGGATTCGGTATCACTATCCGTCCGCAGTTGACGTCTGATAGTCCCGTGAATAATTCTGCTAAGCCATTCTCTTTTAATTTGAGTCCTCCGGTGAACACGATATCCTGCAGGTCCTACTTATGATGGGGCTTTGCATGCCCTTCCGGAAAGTCTGACCTTGTCGCTATGATTTTTATAGATGACGCCTTTTTTGTTTTGTAGTTGAACTTGAATGTTATAGCATGGTAATGCTTAACTTTTTTTCTTTTCCAGCTTGGTTTTGAATATGCTATATGGCCTAATACGCCTAGATTTT
>JAUYDG010000160.1 GCA_030691925.1 Nanobdellota archaeon | reverse complement strand
AATCATAGGCCTGCCATTGTACCTTTACCATTGGGGGCTCATAAGAAAAGAAACTAAAGCCAAAACCTAGAAAGGCTAGCCAAGTTTTGATTTCTTTTTGAGGTCTACGTAACTCTTCTACGTAACGGTTGAACGATTCCCGAAATGCTCGTACGTGTTCTCGTAAGAGAAAGAATCAGATGTCTTTTCCTTCTTTGATGTATCTTACTTGTTCTTTTGTCAAGCCGAAATTTCTTGCGCTTTCTATCTGAGAGTCTATAAGCACTTTCTGCTGTTTTGACCAGTCATCATTCTCTGTAACATATTTTGCCCATTTCTCCACAAATTCCATCCGTTGCTTATCGTTTGAACTCATCTTCGAAAACCTTCTTGTAATACTCTATCTTTTCTTTGCTCAAGTTTTTGAAAACTATCTCCAAGTGCCTTGCATCTTCTAAGTCTTTCTGGCTTTTTAAAATATACTTTTTATAAGCTATCTGTGCCTCTATCTTTCCGAAGTATATCTTCCCCCCATTAAAATTCACCGTTATCCTATTATCCAGCGTTTCCTTTTGCGTTTTTTTCTTGGCGAATTTTACTTCAAGGTTTAGTAATGGAAACCCTTTTTCCCATATCCTTATCGAAAGGCCTTCGCGCAGGTAATCTTTGTACAGGCTTTTTGGATCATCTATTGTCAGCTCATAACCTGCATTTGTAAGCTCTTCGTACAGGCTTTGAAATTTTTTGTAAGAGACAGGCTCTATGAAGATGTCTATGTCTTCTGTTGCCCTGCTTCTTCCAAAGAATATTGAAGAGTAACCGCCGATTATCGCATATTTCGTGTACCTTTCTATGACTGACAAGAGTTTTATTACGAATTCGTCTAGTTTTGTTGTTTCTTTTTCTATAGTTATTTCATTGTTTTTTATTTCAAAAGCAGGCATGATAACAAGTTTTTGTTTGCAAAGTTTATAATATTTACTGTCTAAAAACGGAAGAATTTCCGGATTACTTTAAGGTTTACGATAACTCCTTAACGTAACGGTTGAACGATTCCCGAAATGCTCGTACGTGTTGCCTAAGAACTTCTCAAACTATAATTAGAAAGATTTATTAGTATATATGTGTTGGTTCAAAAGTAATGCGTTCACTTCCCATAATAATTCTGGCCATAATGATATTCTGCGTTACATCAGTATATGCTATTAGGGATAATGTATTCAATGACGATGGGACTGTAACAGTTTACCCAGATAACCCTGACATGGCTGCAGATTATAAGCTGAATTACGCAATAATGAAGCCTGAGGAGTTCTCCAGAAGTAAGATAATGATTTATGATTATGACCTCCAATATGTCCAAATGCGAATAAAAGGTGCCCAGGAAAGTTGTGATAAATATGATGGGCCACATTGTGATAATGTAAAAGATTACCAAGCCGCTCTTGTAACACTGACTAATATGAAATCCCAGCAAACAGGGAAACCCACTGAAAGCACCAGCACTCCAAACCCTGAGCCTGCAGATGGCGGAAAAACCAAAAAAGGCGCGCTGGACCAGCTTAAAAAATGGATGAAGGACTTAAAAGACTTGCTGGCAAAACTCCTTACAGGGTGGCGACCATAAAAAAGAGCAATTGGATAATATTTTGGCTGATTCTTATCATTCTTGCAAGCAGCTGTCATGCTCTTTGCTTCGAGCCTGATATCATAGCACACAAGCAGTGCCTAGATGCCAAGTGCGGAACAGGCTATCTTAAGCAACCAGGCTGCAGCGATCCGTGCTATGCTAAACTCCAGGAGGAACAGGATGCATATGATAAATGCATGGGAGAAGGAGAGGAAGAGGAAGAGTGCCAGGAATATGCATGCCAAGCAATGGTGACTTCTGATTTTGACGGGGTTTCGGCAGATGGCGTTTCGAAGATAAAGTTCACAATGGTTCTTTCCGGGGATTACGAAGAATTTGGGCTCGAGCTCAATCCAAAGGGAGGGGAAACATTAAAGGGAAAGGTAGATAAGATTTCAGACAAAGAGATAGCCTTTACGCCAGATTCAGCAGACAAGAGCAAAAATTACCTCGCGCCGCAGGAAGCGTATGCAGTTGGATGGTGCATTCCTAAAATGGCTGCATGCGAAACACAATCGCCCGAGACATACCTATCCGAGAAGCCTTTCACAATTGAGCAACCCCCACTTTTCTTTGTGCATGGCATCTGGTCGAGTGCAGAATCTTGGGAAACTTTCAGGATGCGGGTAAGGAAAGAGGGGTGGCATCACGGATACATAAGCTACAGCAGCCAGGACGACAACAAGTATAACGCAAAGCTGCTCTCGGATGAGCTGCAGAAATTCATCCAAATGGTGAAAGATGGAAAAATCTATAATGGGAACAGAATCAGCGCGACAGGTAAGAAGATCAGCGCGACAAAGGTGGACATAGTCTCGCACAGCATGGGCGGGCTGGTTACAAGGTATTATATTGGAAGCTACATGTACCAGAACAATATCAGAAAATTCATAATGATGGGCACGCCAAACCATGGCGCATGGGGCACAAAAGTTTTGGACACACTTTTGAACAAAGCTTTTGAGAGCATCTGGGGCGTCCCAACGTATCTTACACTACAACAGATGAAGCCTAATGCACAATTTATTATAGACTTAAATAAGCAACCCTTGAGGCAGGGAATCGAATATTATACTATTGCAGGGACTGGCTGGTGGACTACTAAAGGCCTTGAGGACATTTATTTCACCTGGAGAGGAGACGGGGTTGTGCTTGTGGACAGCGTGAAACTTCCAAACGTTCCGCTTTACTGCGTTACGAACATACACTCTACACAAGTTCGCTGGTTTCCTGGCTGGGAGCACCCACTCATGGCATTAGGCGGATGGGGCATACGCAAGGACATAACACTCACGACAAGTGAGGAAAGTTATGGAACAGCAAGGAATCTTTTGATCTATGGCAGTGCGATAAATCTTGCTGACTGCGACGAAGAGCCGAAGCCTACGGCCCAATTGATAGCCTGGCTGAAATGTCCCGCAACACTCCACGCGTATGATGAAAACGGCAACCACCTCGGCTTGAATAAGAACGGACAAGTAGAAAACACGATTGGAGAAGGGGCTTATTACGTCACAGACTCAGACGAGACAGTGGGGCAAGCCATCAGGATAAACGGGGACAAGAAAATAAAGTTTGTAATAGTCGGAAATGAATCTGGAAGTATCGACTTCACGTTCATGCGAGTTTCGGATGACGGGAACGTAACAGAAAACTATTTCGAAAACGTAAGCATAGACAAAAAAACGCAGTACACGTTCGACACTTCAAATGAAGCGCTCGGACTCGTAAAAGGAGAAGTTAAAGTGGCTGAGTCAGGCTACAAATGGTACATGCCAGCAATAGCTATATTCGCGATCGTTTGCGGCATACTTATTCTACTCACCGGAAGGAAAAAGCGCAAAACCTAATTCTCAAAAAAAAAGAAAGTGACCAACATCTTCTGAGCTTGTAGACACCCAATCAAGTTTCTTCAAAAAAAGTGAAGATTTTCCGGAATTATTTTGAGGTTTACGATAACTCATTAACATAATGTTTAACGTTTCCCGAAGTGCACGTAAGTGTTATCCAAAAGATTTCCGGACTTATTGTTTTCATTTTTTCGGAAAATCTGCCCTACGGTTTTATAAACAGGAAAAAAAATCCAAAAGCTGATGGAAGAGATCGCTTCAGGCGTACTGATTCATAACTTGTGCATTACTAGTGAACAAAATTGTGCATTGCAGCGCTATGGAACCGAAATGTTTATATATTAATATTCATACTAAAATATATGAAAAAGAGTACAAAAACGTATGAAAAATATTTTAAACTCTAGCCTTAAGGACCTGGAAATGTTCCTGCAGCTCATAGCAGACCTAAACCAGGGCATAGAGCTCTTCGCACTAGGCGGAACAGCCATGGTCCTAAAAAACATAAAAGAATCAACCAAAGACATAGATTTCCTAACAACGCTAAAATACGAAGAGCTAAAAAAGATGTTCAAACTGGCAGGGCTAAAAGAAAAAAGCAGCTCAAGAATATGCAACATCTGGTACCTTAACAACACAAGGATAGACATATTCTACGATGCGTTCATACTAGGAACAGCATTGCCAAACGACTGGAAAGAGCTATCCGAGCATGTAAGGGATATAGGAAAGCTCAAGCTGTACATCCTAAACTGGTATGACGTCATAATAACAAAAATAGCCAGGTCAGAGCCGAGAGACATAGAAGACATCATAACAATAATCCGGACACAAAAGATTGACTTTGACAGATTAAAGAAAAGATATTACGAAACAGCCCCAACCTCACTGATATCTGATTACGATACCAAATTCAAACACCTAGAAGGGCAGATAAAAAAATGATACCTGCAAAACTGATCAAGGACTTAGAAAAAAAAGGGTTCGGACTAGAGATTCCAGGATACGCCTCCGATGAAGAAGAAATCATAGACATACTAAAAACCAAAAGCCAAAGGATATACCTGGCAATACCCTTACTGCTGCAGCAAAACATTGATTACAGGCGAATAACCAGCAAACTGAACGCAAAACTGAAAAAAGAATTCAACAAGATAATAATCATTGCTGATAAAATCTTCAAATCAGAAGGCCTGGACAACAAACATCTCAAAGAAATAATCAGAAAATACAAACTCAAAGCGGAAATAACCAAAAACGAGTACGAATACTACCACGAATCCTTCAAAGAATCCAAAAAAGCCAAAAAACCAGAAGAAACATTACTAGAAGAACAAATCAAGACGAGAAGCAAACTAGACACAAACAAGGCATTATCAAACATATTCTCACCGGGAAAGATAAGAATAATGGAAAAGATATTCAACCACGAACAATTAACCAACACAGAACTGAAATACTACTACAAGTCCATAAGGCCGCTAATCCTGTCAATACTGAATGAAAGCCTACAAAAATACGTCCGAATCATCGAATCAATCAAGAAATATCATTTGTAAAACATAATCAAACATTCAGATTATATGATTTTATCTGAACATGATAAATCATTATTTCTTATTAAATTTAGGTAAATAAACCATCTGGGTTTTGTGAAGATATTATTACACCGAAATTAACGTTTCATTAATTTTAGTGTTATACAAATATTAGCTTTTCGGTTCTTCAAAATTAACAACCTGTTAATAACTCTGAACCTAGGCTTCTTAATAAATACTCGCTCGGATTTTGTGAAGATTTTCCGGACTTAAAATATCTCGAGAAGTTTGTTCTTTATCTTCTTGAAAGTCGCATCGTTTACGCTTCCGATTTTCATAACTGCTAATTTTTTCTCGACAGTGAACACCTTGTCAATTTTTACCATGCTGGGCTTCAGGAGTCTTCCGGAGCTCATGTCTTCCTGGTCTATGATTGTAGAATAAGGGGTGTCTTCTATTACAGTCGTTAACGGGACCATTATGCAGTCGTCAGACCTTTTATTGAAACTGTCATTAGAGACTATGAGGGCCGGCCTTACCTTACTCTCTTCCAGGTTAGTGAATGGAAAAGGCAGCAGCACTATTTCTTTTTGCTTCATTTCTTGAGGTACTCGTTCCAGATGTTATCTTCTTTGTTATCCCATACTTTTTTCAGTGACTGTTCGCTGAATTTTAGTAAGTCTTTGAAATCGTCTTTCATTTTCGTTGCTACTTTTTGGGCCTTCTCCAGCAGTATTGTTCCGTTGTCCTGGACTATGATGAGCTCTTCCCCTTTCTTTATCCCTGCTTCTTTCCTTATCTCTTGAGGTATGGCTATCTGGCCCTTGTCCGATACTTTAACTGTCTTTACAATCATATTGTTAGTAAGAATTTTCTTACTTATAAAACTTTCTGATCCCATAAACTTCCAAAATGAACAATCCTTTATATGCTTTCCTCAGAAAAAACGGAAGAATTTCCGAATTACTTTGTGGTTTACGTAACACCTTAACGTGATGTTGAGCGTTCCCGAAGTGGCACGTACTTCTTATTCGAAGGATTCCCAGCCCCCAGATACACTGATTCGAAATTTGTGCATTACTAATGAAAAGATTTATCGTCGTAAAAATAGGTGACTACCTCTTCTGAATTTGTAGACGCCTACCTAGTTAGGAGAGCCATGCCTTACCACTACTTTTGAACAAAAATAGAAAAATTTAAATACTTGTAGGGGTAAATAATCCTTTATGGTAACAATAAGAAAAAGAAAGCTCGGCAGAAAAGAATACTACTACCTGGAACACACGATCAAGACAGGCGGAAAAGTAGAAAAAAAAGAAAAATACCTAGGGAAAAAAATACCGCAAGACATAGAATCAGTCAAACAACAATTCTTCCACGAAATCTTCAAAGAAAAATGGTTCAAAAACCTAGAAACCATCAAGAAGAACTTCTCAAAAGAATACCACTCCATGCCAAAACAAGCCAAAGAGAAAAACACAGAAAACTTCATGATAAGATTCACCTACGACACGAACAGGATAGAAGGCGGAACATTAACACTGAAAGAAACCGCAGACCTGCTCGAAGAAGGCATCACACCAAAAGGAAAACCGATAACAGACGTCAGAGAGATAGAAGCCCATAAAAAAGTTTTTAACGAAATGCTAAAATATGAGAAAGACCTAAACCTAAACATAATACTTTACTGGCACAAACTCCTACTCAAAGACTCCAAACCCGAAATCGCAGGCAAAATAAGAAGGCATCAAGTATCAGTAGCAAGAAGCAAAGCCGAATTCCCATTCTACGCCGAACTCAACACAATACTCCAAGAATTCTTCAAATGGTACGAAAAAGCGAAAAAAAAACTACACCCTATAGAGCTGGCAGCACTAACACACCTGAAATTCGTAAGCATACACCCATTCACCGATGGCAACTGTAGAATAAGCAGGCTGATAATGAACTTCATACTCCACAAACACGGCTACCCAATGCTTGACATACAATACACTAACAGGAACAAGTACTACAACGCACTAGAAAGATCACAGTTGACAGGCAAAGAATACATATTCGTACAATATATAGTAAAGAGATACTTAGAAGCATACAAAAACTATTTCTGAACAAGAATACGGTTTTCAGCCAAAAGAAATATGAGGGTGCGT
>JAUYDG010000081.1 GCA_030691925.1 Nanobdellota archaeon | reverse complement strand
GGATGGTTTGGCAAGTGGCCTATGTTTGTGGCTATAATCTGGATGTATATCGGTGGCACTAGCTTCTTGAGTCATTACTCCCTTATCAGCGGCAGGGTAAGGAAGTTTTTCAGGAATCCTGAGCTTAGGTACATGTTTGCTATCTTTGTTGTTTGTTCTGCAATAATAGGCTTAGACCTTTATTTGAGTCATAAAGCTGTTTATTATCATGGCGTATTTTATGTGCTGTCTGCGATGACAGGTACAGGTGCAGGGACTCCTTTTGCTGTTAGCGATTTTCCTCCTGCGTCTATAATCATCCTTACGCTCCTTATGATCTCTGGCCCGGCTTATGGCTCCACTGGTGGCGCTGTTAAGCTTTGGAGAAGTATTATCGTGATTAGTGTTATACGGAGGGAGATTAAGAAGCCTTTTATGCATCCTAATGCTGTGATGCCTATCAAGATGGGAAATAATCTTATAGATGAGGAGACAGCTTCAAAGGTTGCTTCTTTCGTGCTGGTTTACATATTCTTGATACTTCTTGGGGGTATAGTTTTCATGTTTTTCAATTATGGCCTAGTGGATTCTATATTCACAGTTGCTTCTGCTCAGGGCAACGTCGGTCTTTCCACAATTTCCGGTGATATTTGGTTTGGAATGCCTTATATACTCAAGATGTTATTAGTAATCCACATGCTAATCGGCAGGGTTGAGATATTCCCGTTTTTCGTGCTTTTGAAAGCATTGGCAGGTAGAGAAGATTTGAAAGTATTAGGAGGTAGAGAGTAAGATGAATGTCGTTATACTGGGAAGTTCTTTTTTTGCGTTTGAGCTTGCGCACAAGCTGAGAAAGAAAGGGAACATAACTTTGATAATAGAGGACAAAGAGAAGGCATTGGAAGCCAGCATGGACAAGGAGATAACTGTCATTAGCGGAAAGCCTAACGATTCTGAGATGCTGGACAAGCTTAATCTGGAGGATTGTGGTGTTTTCGTCGCAGCCACGGATATGGAGGAGATTAACATCCTCACCGCTTTATATGCGCAGAGCAAAGGCGCTAAGCAGGTGTTTGTTAAGACCGTAACTCCGGAAGTGGATAAGATGCTTCACATGATGAAGCTTCACCCTATCAACGCTGATGAGTATGCCGCTGCCAACGTTGCGCTTTTTATCGTAAAGCCTTTAGTTGCTGACCTTGTAGGCATAGAGCAGGGGGATTTCAGCATCGCAGAAAGGCATGTCACTGATGGCTTTAAGAACCTTATCGGAAAGAAGCTGCTGACCCTCAGAGGCGAATTTTTTGTAATTTTCGCTGTGCACAAGGAGGGTAAGTTCTTGTTCTCAGCAGATACAGAAGTTACGCCTGACTCCATACTTATAATACTTTACGAGCGCGGCAGGTCTAAAGACATGGAGAAAGCACTTAAGGAGATAAGCAAAGAGAAGGAAAAAGAAAAGGATAAAGAGAAAGAGTAAGAAGATGGAATACAACCTTGAGCTGGAAAGGGCTGTCAGCGAAATAAAAAAACAGAAGGCTAAGGTAGTATGCATCCAGCTGCCTGAAGGCTTGAAGCAAAAAGCGACTGAAATAGCGGACCGCCTTAAAAAAGAAACCGATGCTAAAATACTTATCTGGGCCGGCACATGCTACGGGGCTTGCGATGTCCCGGACTTGAAAGGGATTGACCTTTTGATACAATGGGGGCATGCAGAATGGAAGCGTACATAAAGAAAAGGTTGGTGGAGAGCGCAAATGTGAAACTGCGCCTAGTGGACAGCTATAATGGTGATATAGAAGATGTTGCGGATGCGATAGTCAAGTCTTACAAAAAAAAAGGCAAAGTTGTATTGATGGGCAATGGCGGCTCAGCATCACAGTGCCAGCACATAGCTGCAGAGTTTGTAGTAAGGTACGAGATGGAAAGGCCGGGTCTGGAGGCTATTGCTTTGACAGCAGACACTTCAATACTTACGGCTGCTTCTAACGATTTCGGCTATGAGAACATTTTTGAGAAGCAGGTAGAAAGCATAGTTAAGAAGAAGGACGTTGTGATAGGACTGACCACTTCTGGCAGCTCTGTCAACATCATTAAAGGCTTGAAAAAGGCCAAGGATATAGGCGCTGCTACTGTAGCCCTGACAGGGGAGAAAGGTCTTTACACAAAATTTGGCTATGAGCCGTTGAGGCTGAAGATTGAGAAGATGATAGCTGATTACATAATAAAAGTCCCGTCCCAGAGGACTAGCGTGATACAGGAAGCTCACCTAACCTTGCTGCATATTATCTGTGATCTTGTTGAAAAAAAACTGTTTGGGGGTAAAAGAAAATGGAAAACGATTTGAAATCTAAAATGGAAGAGTTGAAATCTACAATAGACAAAGTAATAGAAGAAGCAATGAGGAATATAAGACCAGAAGATATCGTTGTGGATCTTGGAAAAATGAAAGAAGTTATTAAAAAATATGAGGGTATAGGAAGGGAAGAGCGCATTGCAAAATTAGTTGCGAATCTGATATCTGCCTATGGGAATCTTGTCGTCTACACTTCAAGCATAGACGAGTCCTACCGTCAAGAACAAGTGTCTGTTTTTTTAAAAATACGTGAAGATGCTGAGAAGTACTTAGGGGAAGCAAAAGAGTTTGATTACTTGCCAACAATCAAAATCTTATCAGATACTTTAGCTGATGAAGTTGAAAAAAGAAAAAAGCCGCCAGTCACGATATACCACGAAGCATACTTATAAAACGCTAAGAGGAGATAAAAATGAAAATATTCTTGGATACTGCAGATTTTAATGAGATAGAGCAGGTTAAGCATGTGATAGACGGCCTGACTACCAATCCTAGCCTTATGAACAAGGCAGTGGAGTCTTTAAGGGGCAAGGGTGAAAATATAAATCTTGAAGATTACATAAGAAAGATTTTGAAGGCTGTCAAAGGGCCTGTCAGCCTAGAGGTCAATTCTGCAAAGTATGAGGCTATAGTCGAGGAGGCTAAGCTGTTGTACGATAAGTATAACAAGGTGAACAGGAATGTTGTCATAAAAATACCTGTCAGCACTTTTACCGGAGAGGATTCTGTAACACAGTTTGAAAGCCTAATGGCGATTAGAAAATTAAAAGGTAAGATACCCACTAATGCCACTTTGGTTATGAGCGTAAGCCAGGCGGTTTTGGCTGCGAAAGCCGGAGCTACTTACATAAGCCCGTTCGTGGGAAGGATTGATGATAGCCTCAAGAAGAAGATTGGCATACCTCCTGACAGGGACGGATACTTAGATGCTGAACTGCTGGAGGATATAGCGGAAGAGCTTGTAGAGAAGTCTATAAACCATAAGACGACTTCGATTGGCAGTGTCTACAGTGTTGCGGAGAGGAAGCATAACAAGTTCCACGACGATGGAATCTACAGCGGAGTAGACTTGACAGAGAAGATAATAAGCGTGTATGATAATTATGGCTTTAAGACAAAGATAATCGCTGCAAGCATCAGGAATAAGAGGCAGGTGGAGGAGCTGGCAGTAGCAGGCGTGGACATAGTTACTGTTCCGTTTAGTGTCTTGTTGGAGATGGAGGCGCATTACAAGACTAAGGAAGGGGTAAAAAAGTTTAGAGAGGATGCAAAGGGCTTGAAATATTAAAGCCGGATAGATAGTTTTTTATACGTTTTTAACTTTTCTTCTTGTTATGAATAAGGCAGTTTTCATAGACAGGGACGGGGTAATAAATGAGGATCTTGGCAAGTATGTTGCTAATCCGGATGAGTTCGTTTTCTTGCCAGGCGCTATTGAGGCTTTGAAGAAGCTGCATGATAGCGATTATAAGGTGATAGTCATAACAAATCAAGGAGGCATAGGCAAGGGTGTTTATACTGAGAAGGATTTGGCTGCTATTCATAGTAAGATGCGTAAGATGCTTGAAAAAGAGGGTGTTAAGCTGGACGGCGTGTATTACTGTCCCCATCATCCGAATGAGGCTTGCGAGTGCAGGAAGCCTAGGCTTGGTTTGATAAATAAAGCGATTAAGGAGCACAGGATAGATCCTAAGAGGAGCTTTTTTATCGGCGATAAGACTTCTGATATCAAGGCGGGCAAGGATGTTGGCTGTAAGACCTTTTTGGTCAGGACTGGTTATGCGGGCCATGACCGGGCTTACGATGTCGAGCCTGATTTTGTTGTTTCTGACATCCTAGAAGCCGTAAACATAATATTAACCACCAAATAGTGATTACAAAACGAAAGGTTTATATAGTCTAAACAGCTTTTTTAACAGGATAAATTTTTGGAGGGAAAAACAAAATGGAACAACCGCAAATAAGCAAATCAGAGCAGATAGGCTTCCACAAAGGTTCATTAGCAACTTTAGTAAAAGAAAGGGAAGAAATGATAAAGATAGTACAGATAGTAGAACAATTGATACAGGCTCACCTTAAAGGCTTGAAAGACTTAGGCGTTGATCTTGAGGCTGAAGCAAAGAAAGCAGCAGAAATCATGAAAAGAGCCCAAGAGCCCAAGAGTCCAGGGGAAGACATAGCCAGCAGGCTGACTTTATTTTTTTTAAAATATTTTTATTTTTAAAATTGAAATTAATTGGTTACGATGAAACTTGAAGGGCTTATTAAAAAAGGCCATGGCCGTGCAACGTTTTATACACAAAAACAAAAGCCATTTTTCAAACAGCTGGGCCTTAGGAATGTAGAAAAATTAAGAGATGGAACAATAAATTTGGATATATCCCCATTAACATTTGGAGTATTAAAATACGACCACTTCTTTGAGAACGTAATATGGGATGAAACACGAGTAGAAACATTCGGATTCGTAGAAATAGAAGAAATGCTTTACAATAACAAAAAATGGGAAAAACCGGGCTACATATGTGTTCCGCATAAAAGCCCCCATTTCAAAAATAAAAGTTATATGGAAATTATGGCTGTTGAAATACCAGGAATAACAGCGGGCAATAAAATAACTCTAGGTATAGAAGAAGGAAAAATAGAGCTGTACACAGACCATTAAATCACGCAAAGTTTTATAAAACAGACACTTATCCCTCAAAGTACCATGAAAATACCCGGAATGTTCATACCAGAATACAAAAATTTAGAGCAGAAGACAGAACAATTGCTAGAAAAGGCGAAAACAGTCCAAGAAGACGTTCTTACTAAAAAAGAAAAGCGGTTGGAGGAGGTGTTAGCGCAGTTTGACAGGCCTGTAGAATCAAGGGTTACTAATCTCTACTATGATATCATCCAAAAAGCGCTGATAAGCAACGGGTACAGGCCTAGAACACCCGGGCATCTTCAGATTGGTTACTGGGTCAAGAATGTAAGCTCATCTGAGATTAAGGTGTTCTTAAAAAGATGTGACAGCTCGGATACGCCAAAGGATTTTGGCTTTGCATCGCTAAGGCCGGAAAAACTTGAAAGATTCTATAAAAGGTATGAAAGATATGAAAGAGAAAAGCGTCTAGGTCCGCGCGGTATTTTTGGTGGCTATGGTGGCTATAGAGCATTTAATTATTTTCTATGCAGCCTTGTTGCTGGGTCATTTGCATCATTATTTTTAATAAGCGGCATTAAATCTCACCCCAGTATGTTAGAGATATTAGCAGGGCTAGTAGTGGGAGCAGGTTTCTTTGCTGGAGGATACTCTTTTGATCAGTATTGTTATAATAGAAACGAGAAGAGAATGAAAGGGCTGTGCTCTTATTTCACAGAAAATGATAAAGAAGCGGTAAGGCGTGCGTTAATATGAAAATACCAAAAACTTTTGTCACAGATAAAGAAGAAAAGCTAGAAAGCAAAGTGAAGCAGCTGCTTGAAAAAAAAGAACAGATTCTAGACAAAGATATCGATGAGATTATTTCAAGCATAACTAACAACGAAGAGAAAACCGAGCTTGAATTTTTTGGGCGTCGTATAATCAGGGAGGGTTATGCTCCTCAAGGTGTAAAGGGTCGCATAGGCAAGAATGGCGCTCTTTATCTCGAATTTTATGGCAGTTACGAAGTAGGCAAAGGTTATGCCCCTAACCGTCTTAGTGGTTCGATTAGCAGGAATGGCGAGGTAGATCTGAAATTTGAAGGGCAGTATTGTGTTGGTGAAGGTTGTGTGCCAGAACAGTTGATGGGCTGGATAGGCGCAGACGGTAAGGTTAGCTTGGATTTTTATGGTAAATATGCGGTTGGGCGCGGTTACGCTCCTAAGTTGCTTAAAGGTTTTATAACAAGGCAGGGCAAGCTGAGCCTGACAGTCAGGGAACGTTACTCTAATAATGGGGTGTTCAGTTCGATTCCTGCAGGGATAAGAATTTCTGGAACTTTTAAAGAAGAGCTTTAGGCCTTTAGCAAAAACTTGTCTACTTTTTTTCTTGCCTTTTCTCTCTCAGCCTGGTGATGTTTTAGGAATTTTGTCAGCTTGGCTATAAGTATCTGTTTGAGCTCTCCTGTCAGCATGTTGCCGCATTTGTAATCATGGTAGATCCTTTCCAGTTTCTTGTCGTCTTCTTCAAAATAGGTGAGCCATTGGTAAGAGACGTCTATGTCTGGGTTTCCTCCTTTTTCCCTGTGCTCTTTTACAGTTTCTCTTCCTCCTGAGAAGGCATACTTCATTACCTTCCTTTTAACGTCTTCTGGGTCGTCTGTTAAGGCGATATTTGATTCAGGTATCGAAGAAGACATTTTTCCTCCTTGCAAACCTGGAAGCATTTTATTAAAGATGGCTGAGGGTAACACAAAGTTATATTCTGATTTCATTCTGGATGCTATGTCACGTGTCAAATTTATGTGGGGGAGTTGGTCTAAGCCTACAGGCACTACAACAGGTTTTGGACCTCCATTCTCTTTCAATTGGGGGTGAAGGATGTCTGCTACTTGAGTAAAAGCTGAGGTTATCTTTTCTGGCGTTAGCTCTCCATATATAGACTTTAATTCATTAAAAGTTGTTTTTTTAGATACGTACTTGCTTAAGTTGTTATACTCTACTGAACCGTTACTCTGGAAATAGAACATAGTTTTTTCACTTTTAAGGCCAAGGGCTATATAATTTAAAAGATATTCTTCGATGGCTATCTTTTTTGCCTCCTCCCTTTTTATACCTCTTGTTAACGTTGCTTCGATATCTGCAGCTGCAATATAACACTCTGCACCTAGCCTTTGTAAGTATATTATCATATCCGCGACAACTTT
>JAUYDG010000069.1 GCA_030691925.1 Nanobdellota archaeon | reverse complement strand
AAAGGTTTGAACGCCTGCCAGAACTAAGTTTAACCTTCTTCTCACGAAACTCAACAACGCCATTAGAAACCAAAAACCTATCAAAATCAGACCTGTTAAAATAGTTAGGCATAAAAAATAAGTTATAACCTCTTTGTTTATATTAATTTCTAATCCGGGCACAATTAAAACACATATTTTATAAATATTGCTGATACCTGTGTGCTGAATGAAAGCGCAAAAATACAGCAAAACACAGAACATGCTTCTAGGCATCGCAATAGGTGATGCTTTCGGAGCAGGCTACGAATTTGCATACAAGGACATAATGCTTTTTGAAAAAAACTTTGACTTAAGCTGCTATAAGGAAAACCCTAATCGCAAGCTAAGCCACTATAAGCCAGGAATGTACACAGATGACACACAGATGTCCATTGCCATAGCTGAACTACTTGCAAGCGATGAAGAATTCAACCATAAGAACCTCGCAGATTACTTTGTCAACTGCTACAAGCGCGACCCCATCCTTGGATACGCAAAAGGCTTCCAGGCTTTCCTCGACTCAATAAGCTCTGGCAAAGAGCTTCTGGAAAAAATAAACCCGCATTCGGAAAGAAACGGAGCCGCGATGCGCTCAGTGCCCCTAGGCTTAGTCAAGGACTTAGACCACTTAACCAAGTGTGCAATAATCAATGCAGAAATCACACATAACACCCCAAAAGGGATTGCATCATCATTAGCTGTAGCCTTATTATCCCATGCGCATTTTTATAACAGCAGCAAGGTTGACTTAGAGTCCCTGTTAAGCCGCATTAAAAGCATAGACCTCGAAACTTCCGACCACTTATCAAAAATAGCCGCGATGAAGAAATTTGACCCTCAACTAATGTGCGGCGAGGAATACAAAAACATGGGCATTCCCATCAGCGGGATGAGAACCGCGGGAGCAGCTTTCTATCTACTCTCAAAATACCCAAAGCCAAAAGACGTGCTTAAAGGCGCTATCCTGCTTGGCGGCGACACAGACAGCGTGGCAGCGATAAGCTTGGGAATATCGATGATAAACAATCCAATGAGCAAGCTGCCTTCTTTCTTATTTGAACAGCTGACAAACCACAAATACGGCAAGGACTACATCCTAGATTTTGGGAAAAGGCTGCACGAGAAATACTTCATGCCTTAAACTTTTCAAAAACTTTTAAAACTAAAATCATCTAAAAGTCTAAACTAACACGTTTTTTGTCCCAACGCCTGAACTACAGTTACAAGCTTGTCATCCAAAACTAGCTTAGTCTGCCCATCGCTCATGTATAAGCCAGCCTAACTTTTCGTAAGATATCGTCCTTTTTTTCTGTCCAAGCTTTTTCGCAAGCTTGGCTGCGCGGGAGAAACTTCCTCCTTTTTCATAACTCCCCATTGCCTTGTCTGCAAGCCCTATTTCTTCAGCAGCTTCACCAATATGCTCAAATAACCTTAATCTTTTATAATAATCAGTTTCTATTGTGAGCTCTTTCTCATAATGCTCGATCGCTGCCAAGCATAACTGTTTCACCTTGTTGCTCATCTCTGCTTCCTTAGCGAGAGAAATAGCATAATCAAAGCCTTTATTTTTTTCTGCTTTTTCAATCAGCTTTGAATAGGCTTGCATTGCTTCTTCTGCCATCCCTGCTTCTTTGGCGTAGCGTGCAGCTAACCTTGGGTCTTTCTTCCTATTTTTTTCGATGATAATAGAATAAAGCTGTTTTGCCTTTTCTTCCGTTCCTGCCTTCTTGGCGTAACGGGCAGCTGCTTCAATATTCCCTGCTTTCTCTTCCTTTTCGGTTAGTGCTGCACACAGATGTTTTACCTTCTCTTCCATCCCTAGCTTTTCAGCGTATATAACAGCGTAATTAAGATTTCCTGCCTTTTCGGCAGATTCCATTTCTATCAAGAACATCTGTTTCGCTTTTTCTTTTTTTCCAGCTTTCTGGGCAAGCTCACCTGCTTTTGAGTACCTACTGTTTTTTTCGTAGATCTCAACAGCCTTTTCAAGCATATTATTCTCTTCAGCAAGTCTAGCAGCAGCAGAAAAATCGCCGAGCTTTTCATAAAGCCCAATCGCATATTCTTTCATTCCCATCCTTTCTGCAAGATTGGCAGCCTCTTTTAACATATGTGCCTTTTCATAATTTTCAACCGCCTTTTCCAGCAGCCTAGCATCCTCAGCAAGCGACGCAGCGCTTGAGAATTCTCCTTTGTTTTCGTATCTTTTAATCTCTGCCAAGGCTATTTCCTGCGCCTTTTTAAGCATCCCTGTCTTAATTGCAATGTCAAAAGCGTGATAAGGATTTCCTGTTTTTTCATAAAACCCTATTGCATGGTCTATAAAACTTTGCGGAATCTTTCCAGAGCCTGACAGGTTATAAACAGCCCACGCCCTGCCTTCTGTTGTTGTCAGATGGTTAAGAACTTTTTCCAGATCCTTTTTTCTTCCTTCAGTCATTTTTTACCCCCGTATGATTCAAGCTCGAATAATGGGGATAATCTCATATCTTAAAAATGTTCTTCTTTTGACGCTTAAGAAGAGCTTGTGAAAAAAGATAACTAAAAGTTTATATATGGGAAAATATGTTTAAGCAGAAAATGTTCAGCTACAAGCCAAAGCTAAAGCACGTAATCGAAGCAAAACAATTCTCAGACAGAAAACTTTTGGAAGAGATGTTCGACAGGGCAGAATATATGGAAAGAAAAGACAAAAAAAACAAGCTCCCACAAAGCCTAAAAGGAAAAAGAGTAGCAAGCTTCTTCTACGAAGAAAGCACAAGGACAAGATTCAGCTTCGAAACAGCAGTCCTGGCATTAGGAGGAAAAGTAGTAAGCACAGACAAGGCATCACAATTCTCATCAGTGGCAAAAGGGGAAACGCTGGAAGACACCATAAGGATACTAAGCAGCTACTTCCACGCAATAGTCATGAGGCACAACATCAAAGGCTCAGCAAAAATCGCATCAACATACTCAGAAGTGCCGATAATAAACGCAGGAGACGGAGAAGGAGAACACCCAACACAAGCACTGCTTGACGTTTACACGATAAAAAAAGAGATAGGAAGGATAGACGACTTCTCGATAGCAATGGTAGGAGACCTGAAATACGGAAGAACCATCCACTCACTGACATACCTGCTAGAATCCCACAAGAACGTAAAAATCTACTTCGTAAGCCCAAAAACGCTAAGCATACCAGAAGAACACATACAAAGCATGATAGCATCAAAAACACAGTTCGAAGAAACCGAAAACATGGAAGAAGCCCTAGACAAAGTAGACGTACTATACATGACCAGAGTGCAAAAAGAAAGATTCCCAAACCAAGAAGAATACGACAAAGTAAAAGACTTCTACATACTAGACAAAGACATGCTGAGAAAGATGAAACCAGAAGCGATAATAATGCACCCGCTGCCAAGGATAAAAGAAATAGACCCAAAAATAGACACAGACCCCAGAGCAGCTTACTTCAGGCAAGCCAAAAACGGACTGTACATAAGAATGGCCCTGTTGGATATGATTCTAGGGTGAACAATCTTCACAGTGAGCTATAGGGTTTACTTTTCGTATCACAGCAACTTCCTAGATAGAATTCGTCAGTCGCTGACTGACCAATCTTGTCCTTATAAACAGTCTAAAAAATCTGCATATTTTTTAATGCTGTGGTGCTAAATCCTCTTCCGGACTCTGTTACCCTACCCTGC
>JAUYDG010000083.1 GCA_030691925.1 Nanobdellota archaeon | reverse complement strand
CCTTCCCTAAACGGGCGGTAGCTTTTTTTAAGCTGCAAAGGCAAAGGTAACTCTCCGCTCCAAGAACAATAAAAACTGTACTGCCCAATAAAGTTAGGCAGATTCAATATTTCAAATGCTTTTGCCACTTTATCTGCTACATCCTTGTAAAATGACTCTTTCAAAACCCTTTCTTCTGCTTCTCCAATCAGTGCTACAGGCGTTACCAAAGGGTTTTTTAAATAAGCGCCGTAGTCAGATAATTTACCGCCTTCTGCAAAAAAGTAATTAGCTTCAGGAAAATCTCTTAGCTCAGAAGGGAGATACCCTTTTGGAACAGGGTTCTTCTCAAAATGTGAATAGGATAATTCGCCCAAAGGAACTGTCCTAATTCTCCCATTTTTTAGAGCCAATATAACAGATTTCGCATTGTTCAAAAGGTAAGACTTAACTGCCGGATCAACTACCAAGTTCATATAACCTAGATTCGCAAGCTTCTCAGTCAAGGTTAATGTAGCAGTTCTCTTATCCATTAAGGCCCACCTCCCTGACAAGAACTTGTTCGTTCTCGTTCAGCCAGCTGATCACTTCCTCGTTAACAAAATCAGAGCCTAGCAGGTCCTTTATGATAGTCTTTCTCTCTTCTAAGCTTTTGCTGCTGTAATACCTGATAAAATTTTTTGCATCTTCCCTGTAAAGCGACATGTAATCCAGATTTATCTCCTTAAAGCCCTCATGCCACAGGAATGAGTCAAGTATGAGATTTCTCTGCTTGGCTACGTTGCTTAAATGCCTGGCTGTTTCAGCCTTGTTATCTTCTGACAAACAGGAAAAGTATTCCTGGAAGTTACTGCCCGAGGTGTATTCCTGTGCCAAGATGCTGGGATAATCGATTCTATCCTGAAACAATGCAAGTATCTTTTTATTCATCTCCAAGTTCAAGTCCTTTTGAGGGAGCTTAAACACGAAATCAACAAATTCCGGGACCAATAAAACCGTGTCCTCGAAAACTGAAGACTTTTCAATACCCAAAACAGCATCATTCACACGCCTTTTAGAAACGTAATCCTCATCGAAGATATTATTCAAGGACATATCTTTAAGCATCTTTGTTACTTTTTCAGTTTTTTCACCGAAATACTCCTCAAACTTTTTATTCCTATAGTCGTTGGCATAAAAAAACCCGGCTAGTGAATCTTTAAGCTTTGAATAGAAGACATACTCCCTTAACAATTT
The DNA here is from genome assembly GCA_030691925.1 of Nanobdellota archaeon. Taxonomy (GTDB): domain Archaea; phylum Nanobdellota; class Nanobdellia; order SCGC-AAA011-G17; family VGLX01; genus VGLX01. Next base: position 15,581 of record JAUYDG010000083.1, on the reverse strand, counting down.
CTCCATGCTACCGTCAGAGTAATGCCTGTAAAGCTGCAGATAGTTTTTAATGCCCAAGGATTCCATCGCTAACACCATGCCCCTAGGCACATCCTTGTAGAGCATGCTTCTCAAAAGGCTTACCTCCTCTTTGCCTATCATCGCAAAAGAAGATACCGCAAGCTTGTCCGTCGCTCCGCTACTAAGATCAATAAACAGGTAATTCGACCCTGGCTCTGCCTTTTGGCAAATATTATCCTTGTAATAAGAGCTCAGGTAATCACGGCTTAGCTCAGTTGAGATTCCAATCTGGTAGCACGCTATCGATTCTTCCATAAGCTTTTTCTGGTAATAAGTATTGGACACTACGTTGAAGCTCTTTTTTCCAAAAACAAAGCTAAGCCTTTCCACTAAGGTAAGCGCAGCAGTTTTCTTATCCATTCAGGCCAACCTCCCTTACTAAGTCTGTTTCGTTATCATTAAACCATTTTATGACTTCCTCATTCGTAAAATCGCAATTCATTATGTCCCTGATTATAGTCTTCTTGTCTTCGATGCTTACCCTGTTGCAGAAATATTCAATAAACTTGTGTGCACTATCCTTGTACAGGTTTAAATGATCCAACGTTACGTCCTTAAAACCTTGAGCCCATAAGAAAGAATCATGGTCCAGCCTCCTTTCCTTAACACCCTTGATGCTGTTTATCACTTTTGCCTGTTTTTTTGGACCCAAGCAAGGCCAGTACTCCTCAAAGTATTTCCCGCTGGAATATTCTCTCAACATTATACCGGTGTAGTCAAGGCGTTCTGAAAATGAGCCGAGTATTTTTTTATTCATCATAATATCCTGGTCTTCATATTTGATCGTAAAAACGAAATTCAGGAATTCCGGCAGCATGCCTAATACCTTACCTAGAACAGGAGAGCGCTCTATCCCAGATACAACCTCTTGAACGGCAGACTTGAAAACACCGCCATCACCCCATCCGCTAACCCCGCTTATGGGCATACCCTCTAATTTCTTGTTTATTTTAGATACCTTTTCGCCAAAATATTTTTCAAACTCGCTGTTGGAGCATGGGCTGCGAGCATACAAAAGATCAGACAATGAATTTTTGAGCTTCAAATAAAAGCTGTAATCATCCAGCAAATTCTCCAGGCTGTTATCTGAATACTTCTCATAAAGAGATAGGTAATTTTCAATGCCTAAAGATCCCATTGCCAGAATTAAATTCTGCTGCACATCCTTGTAGAGCATGTTTCTCAAAAGGTTCGATTCTTCCTCACCTATTATTGCAAATGATGATACGACAGCATACCGTTCATACTCGTTGTGCTCAACAAAAAGATAATTAGCACCCGGCTCTGCTTTCCTATCAAAGGAGGTTTCATTGTAAGCCTTATCCAGGTATGAAGCCTCTATCCTCGTCGCGTTGCCCACCTGGCAGTATGCCAAAGAGTTTTTTATCAGATTCGCCTGATGGGTGGAGTTTATCACAGCCTGCGGCCTGTAAAATTCCCTGATTTTACCTGTTAAAGCAAGAGTAGCCGTTCTCTTATCCATTCAGTCCTACCTCCCTAACAAGCCCCGGCTCGTTACTGTCAAGCCACTCTATCACTCCCTTGTTGATGTGATTGCAGTCCAGTAAGTCTTTCAGAACGATCTTTTTCCGGTCTGCGCTTATGCTCTTAAAATATTCTATGAAACTTTCGGTGTCTCCCTTGTAGATCTGAGTGTAGTCTAAGCGGATGTCCTTGAAGCCCTTTGACCATAAGAGGTTATCATTTTCGCTGTTTGTCAGGCTGCTTCTCTTTATGATGTTGACAATTTTTTTCTGCCCGCCTTCATCCAGAAGCTCGAAGTAATCTTTGAAATATTTTCCCTGCCCGTATTCTTTCAGCAGGATAGCCGTAGCATCGAGTTGGTGCTTGAACTGCTTGAAAAAAGACTTGTTCTCTTCTATGTTCTGGTCCTCATAAGGTATCTCGAAGACAAACTTTAAGAATTCTAAAAGCAGAGGCTCTTTTAAGGAATATGCGTGCCGCTCTACTTGTGTGGCAAAACGTTCTATTCGCCTCTTTTTTATCCACCCGCCCATATCCAACTTTTCTATACCGAATTCTTCAAGCATTGAGGACAGCTGTTGAAAACCAAACTTTTTATCAAACTCCCCTGGATTAACCTCATCACTTGAATCATATTTAAGCGACTGCAAAAAGCCCAGTATCTCTTTTTTGAAGCGCTCGAATCTGTGGAACTTCTCTTCAAATTCAGAAGAGCTGTCAAGGTAGGAGTTGTATAAACCAAAAAAGTCTTCAATCCCAAATGAGCTTATGGCTTCCCTCACTTTTGGGTTGTAATCCTTGTAGAAAAGCCGCTTCACAGCCTCTACTTCTTTGTCGCCTATTATAGCGTATGGTGTTACGTTAATCAGGGTAGTGAGTTCACCCATCTTTGTAGGCGCTGACGCGGAGGAGAACAGATAGTTGGTCCCTTCAGGTATGAAATCTTTTATGACCTCCTGGAGGCTTCCCTTCTTTTCTTTGCCTTTAGAGTCCCTTCTTTCGTACCAAATACTTAGGTTATCGCGCATGTACAGCACATCGATATAGCCGCCTGTAACGCAAGAATATCTTGCCCCATCTACGAGCCTGTTCTTGTAATGCTCATCAGAGATTATTAATCTGCCAAAATGCTCGGCAAGCTTCTCCGTCAAGGTTAAGATAGCAGTTCTCTTATCCATTGAAGCTCACCTCCCTAAGGAGTTCATAATGGTTTGCTTCGAGCCAGCCTACAATCTCGTTATTGACATGATCACATTGCAGAACATCCTTAATGATTACCTTCTGGTCTTCAATACCCCTGCTGCTGAAGTATTCAATGAATCTTTTCGCATCATCCTTGTACAGGTTGATGTAGTCCAGTTCAACATTCTTAAAGCCTTGCGACCAAATGAAGGAATCATAAACAGGCTTTCTCTCAGGTATTGATTTCAGAGATTCAACAACAGATTCTTTTGCTTCCCTATCTAAGGCTTCAAAGTATTTACTGAAATTGCAGCCCTTGGTGTATTCCTCGTTTAATATACCCACCACGAAATCAAGACTTGGGGGGTCATTCAAGATTATTATATTAGACTCTACATTCTGCTCTTCACGAGGGAGTGAAAATACAAAATAAAGGAATTCATTCAGAAATTTATCATTTTTTATCCTGTTCCTGAATTGGGTAAGCTGTGATCTAACCCTAAATACGGTACTTTCCTCAACATAGGACGTATGCCTTTCGCTAACATACAGCCTTTCGTTTATCCCTAGTTCAAAAAGCCTAGAGTTTAATCCGCTAAGTCCTCCAAGCTCATCAAATTTACGAACATTCACCTCGTGATCATTGTCATATTCCAGTTTTGAAATAAGCTCAAGGAAACCATCACAAAATCCTAAATGGGGATGACTTATGAGGTCACCATTATCCCTGTACGCCTTGTAAATGCCTATAAAGTTTTTTATGCCTGAGCTGTCCATACTACGGATAATATCCCTTGGGACGTCCTTGTAGAACATGCCTCTCAGCTGCTTTTCTTCCTTCTCGCCTACCAATGCAAAGAAAGTGAGCGTATTCGCCAGAAGTATCCATGACTCAACACTATCCCCACCAGCCGGGCTTAAGCCACCCATAGGCTCCACGAATACGTAATTAGCATCTTTAACGTCTGAACAATACTCTTCTAGTGCTTTCCCATAATCGTCTATTTCGCTTCTAATCCTCTTACCACTCACGGCATAATCATCACCTTTTGTAGCTTTTGTAAGCGACACATGAATATTAAAAGAATAAGGTTTTTTATAACCTATTTCATATGCGGCAACAGCATGTTCTAAAAGGTGCTTCTGATAGGCTGAGTTTGCAATAAACTTTTGACCATTGGTTTTTACAAGCTCTCTCGCCAGTGTTCTTACAGCTTTTTCCTTATCCATTGAAACTCACCTCCCTCAACAGCTCAGGCTCGCTCTTGTCCAGCCATTCAACAACATCCTTGTTTACGAAGTCGGAGTCTAGGATGCCCTTGAGCATTATCTTCTTTTCCTCAACGCCCTTGCTGCGGAAATACTCGATAAACTTAGCTGTGTCTTCCTTGTAGAGCCCCAGGTAGTCCAGTTTTACATGCCACCCTTTAGAGAACAGTAAAGAATCATAGGCCAAATTCCTTGCAGGAATATTGTCCAAGTGCCTGATGAACAGCGCCTTAGCCTCCGCAGATGTTATGTCAAAGTAGTCGGGGAAATGAATATTTTTGGAGTATTCTTTGCTTAGCACATCTACAACAAAATCCAGGCTTGGATGTATCTGCAGTATCTTCTTGTTAGACTCTATATTCTGCTCCTCAACAGGCAGTGAAAAGACGAATCTTGTGAAGTCAAACCAAAGCTCTTCAGTCATGCTTGTCTTCTTAAACCGGTCCAATTCTGCTTTCACCTCGTCTATTACATACCTTGTGACATAATTGCCGCCCCCTCGTACACGCAGCTTTGCTTTAACACCCAAGGTTTCAAGACGGTTGTTTATCTCGTGTATCCCGCTGATTTTTTGCCCACCAATTTTTTGGAATACGCCTTGATGCACCTCGCCATCACTGTCATACTTGAGGCTGCCGATAAAGCCTGCAAGATCTTCGCAGGACTTAAGGTTCTCTGGAGCTATAGAATCCCTGCTGCTGTAATCCTTGTAATACTCTACGAAGTTTTTTATGTTCAGGAGGTTCATAGCATAAGAGATGTCATTCGGCAAATCCTTGTAGAACATCCTCCTGAGCTGCCTCTCTTCTTTCTCACCTATCAAGGCGAAGAAAGTAAAATTGCTGTTAAAGGAACGCCATGAATGGATATAACTTCCTCCTGCTGCCTCGAACCCATGACTAAACTCGGTGAACACGTAGTTGGCATCTTCGAACTTAGAGCAGTGAGACTTTATCCTTTCATTATAATCTTTGATAGCGTCACTAGCAGTTCTTTTATCCATAAATGTCGCGTTATTAATAATAACAGAGCCATCATTCAAGCCGTATACAACATCAAAAGAGTTTAAAGGCATTTTCTGCTCTATTTCATACGCGGCAACAGCGTGTTCCAAAAGATGCTTCTTGTAAGCGGGCTCTACGATAAACTTTTGCCCGTTAACCTTTACAAGCTCCCTTGCCAGTACCTTTGCAGCCTCTTCCTTATCCATTCAGGCCTACCTCCCTGACAAGGTCTGTTTCGTGCTCGTTAAGCCAGTCGATTACCGCTTCGTTAATGAAATCAGAATCCATTACAGACCTGAGTATAATCTTTTTTTCTTTAAGCTCCTTAGCGCTAAAGTAGTTAATAAAACCTTGAGTGTCTTCTTTGTACAGCCGTAAGTGATCTGTACTCCAATCCTTTATTTTACCAAGGACACAGTTTCTATTCTGAGAGTCCAAACAATTCAAATAGTCCTGGAAATACCTTCCTTGAGAATACTCCCTTTCTAAAATCCTAACATAATCCAGACTGTCCTGCGAAGATTTCAAAATTGCCTTATTCACGTCTATATTTTGGTCGTCATAAGGGATGGAAAAAACGAAGTTATAAAAATCATTCAAAATATCCGCTTCAAAGGGTTGTTCTAAAGGATAAATCTTTTCTTTTAACTCAGCTATAATTTTCGTTAAGTTGTTCTTATGAACGTCGCCTGGACAGAAAGTCATGCAGAGTGGGCTACGACCTTTTTTTGTACTGATACGGGCTTGCAGGTTTGTTTTTCTAAATCTTGAATTTATCGCTTTTAGCCCTCCGAAGCATTCAAATTTTTTTTTATGAACCCCGCCGCAGTTATTATATTCGAGGCTAGAACAGAAGTCAACAAATTCTTTCATAAACTTAACATCTTCAACGTCTTGGAGAGCTTTTTCGAAAGAAGACACGCCTGAATTAATGTAGCATTGGTAGACCTCTATAAAATTTTTAATACCTAACAAGGCCATGGCAGACTTGACATCTGGTGAAACATCTTTGTAAAACAATCTCTTCAAGTCTTTTTTTTCCTCTTCACCTATTATAGCATAAGGTGTTGCTGCAAAACGTGACCTAGTCTCTTCTGTTAGAATCTTCTCGAGGAAGATGTAGTTGGCGCCTGTTAAAGCTTCTTCTTCTAAGTAGTCCGAGACTTCCCCTTTCTCATACCAGAATGTGATAGGGTTCGCAATCGGGTAAACTTGTGAGGCGTTTTTTATGAGAATGTTTTTATATTCAGCTTCCATGACAGTTTTATACCCTAACTTTTTCCTTGATTCCTTTGCTAAGGTCAGAGTAGCTTCTTTCTTATCCATTCAGGCCCACCTCTCTGACAAGGTCATGCTCTTTTTCATTCAACCAGTTGACCACCTTCTCATTCACAAAATCGCAGCTCATCACGTCCTTAAGCATAACCTTCTTCTCCACCAGGCTCCTGCTGCTAAAATACCCGATAAAACCATCAGCATCCTCGCGGTAAAGCTTTAAGTAATCCAAACCAACATCCTTAAAGCCATTAGACCACAAAAAAGAATCACAAATAGGGTTTCTTTCTGGAACAGGCTTCAAGCTGTCAACAACCAACATCTGCTTCTTGGAGTCCAAACAAGAAAAATAATCCTCAAAATGCCCGCCCTTGGAGTATTCCTGGGCCAGTACCTCTATATAATCTATGTCACGGGCGAATATTTTCAAGATGTTTTTGTTCTCCCCTAGGTTCTGCTCTTCGCAAGGCAAAGAGAAAACGAAGCCTAAAAAGCCTGGCAGCAGAGCTTCGTACTTCACAGCAGAGGCATATTTTACAAAGGCTTCAATGGTGTCTTGGATATTATACTTATAAACATAAGACCCAGAGCTATCGCTTGAGGAGGGGATTTTTTTATATTTGTTTCTTCTATTAAAATCATCAAGGCTTGTGCCTAAAAGCGTTTCTAACGCCTCTGTTTTAACACAGCCACTACTAACACCCCATTTAAGGCTTGATAACGAAGCTGTCAGCTTAAGATAATCGCTGTAATCCTCCAGGAACTGCTCGTCTACGCCTCCTTGGGAGTAAATCCTGTAGAGTTCTACATAATCCTCTATCTTCAGGGTGTGCATGGCTGATAAGACACTATGAGGCACGTCCTTGTAGAACCTGCTTCTCAGGTTTTCTATCTCTTTTTTTCCGATAACGGAATAAGGCGTTACGAAAAAACTCATGCCCCCTTTATTACTATTGCCGCTAATCTGGATAGCCGTGACCTGGTCATCTATGAAGAAGTAGTTTGCGCTATCGCAATCTTCTTTTTTTTGGGCAGCTTGTTCAATTGTGGAGTAGCAAATATAGCCTCCTTTTTCATTGAGTTCATTGAGTTGGCTGTTCACAAACTTCCAATTGTAATAGCCCTTTTTTGTGTCCTTACCCTCGAAATAGAAACGGTCATAGCCCATGATGAAAGAACCGCTGACCTGAAAGCAGTGCGATGCAGTACTGAACAGCCTATCCTTATATACCTTTTCCTTAACTGCTTTGCTGCCAAAACGCTTCACAACCTCAGCGGTTAAAGTCTTAGCAGCTTTTTCCTCGTCCATCTTCACTCTCCAAAAGCCTTTTCATTCAAAACCTTCAAGTAGCTTCCAACAGTGTCATCCCTGGGCTTTGTTATCCTTTCCTTTATATCCAGAGGCAGTGAGCCAAAGTCTATGTTCCCGTAAGAAGCGTCCCTTAAAACGTACCAGTTAGCTTTTTTCAGCTTCTCCACAATCTCAGGATTATCCTTGAACTGCTTGAACACCCTGTAAAACTGGAAGCCTGCCAGCCCTGAATAGTCCCCTACGCTTTCCTTCAAAGACTCCTTCGCAACAGCCTCCAAGGCGCTGAAAACAGACTCCTTGTCTATGTTTAATAAACCGTTCTTGACCAGAGCGTCCATCACCTTCGATTTTTCAGAAGAGTGCAGGATACCAAAAGCTGTTGCACCCTTCGATTCCTTCTTCCCATGGTACACCAGGAAAGGATCTTTGGTGTTAAAGAAAAATATGCCATGCCCTTTGTGGGTGAAGTAAAGCATCTCAGCGTCAACCGGGATGTCCAGCGTGGTTTTCAACTCTTTGATAGACTCTATGGAGCCATACTTCGTCGTTAACGGGTGTATCTCAGCCAGTATAGCTTCCAGAAAATTATTGTCAATGCTCCTCAACGAGTTCTCTTTTATGAAATCAATCTTGTTATTCAAAGAGTTTATCTTCTTAACAGACTCTGACAAAGTATCCAAGGATAGGATCAAATGCAGCCCTTTAGCAGAAGAGCTGTAATCCTTAAAGCAAGAGTCAAAAACTCCAGTAACCGTCTTGGAGCCGTACAAGACATTGATCTTGCCAGTCAGCGCCTCATAAGGGGCTATGCTCTTAACAAGCCCTTTTGGAATCTGTTGTATTATTGAAGGGATGTAGCTCTGGCTGCCCGGAAGCACAGAAATGTCTTTCATCTGCGACTCGGATGCTATGATGACATGATTATCCAGGTAATCATTTCCTAATTCTTCCCTGAGCTCCGGAGAGTCTCCCCTGCTGTCAACCGTAAATTTTTCCAGGCTTGTTGAATATCCCAAGCTCGCCAATACCTCTTTGTAACGCTCAACTTCTTTGCCTGAAATCTCTACAGTATGCCCCGTTGCTTCTGCACTAAGCGCAAAACTTATCTTCTCTTCAGGCTGCTTGTCTAAAACCAGCTGTTCTATTTTTTCTTCCAGGCCTTCGCCCGGTATGAATGTGCTTGGAATTTTCATTTTTTATCATGCCTCCTGATATATCATGTGTTAAAACCAACCTCTCTTACCAAGTCCGGCTCGTTCTCATTAAGCCATTCAATAACTTTCTCGTTTACAGAATCATGCTCCATGACATCTTTCAGCATCACTTTTTTCTCCTCAACAGGCTTGTCTTTAAAATATTCTATAAAACCTTCAGGGTTTTTTTCATATAACCGCAGATGGTCCAGCGCTATATCCTTAAAGCCTCTTGACCACAAGAAAGAGTCGTAAAGTGGCTTTCTCTCCGGGAGCCCTTTCAAAACCTTAACTACCCTTGATTGCATATCCTTGTCCAAAACTTCAAAGTATGCTGAGAAATTACGGCCCCTAACGTATTCCTTGCTTAAAACATCAACGACAAAACTTAAGTCTGTAAACTCTTTTAGGATTCTCTTATCAGACCCTATATTCCTGTCCTCATCCGGGAGGCTGAAGAATACGAATTCCATAAACTCCTGAAAAACATCCCCATAAGGGGTGTGCTTTGTATCATGCACAAGCTTTGATAACTGGGAGAAAATACTGTTTACTTTATCTTTACTTACATACCTGCTGTCAGTTGAACCGTGAGGATCTATATGCGCAGATATCCCCAGCCCGTCCAGCCAAGCATTAAATGAATTAATATGCCCAAAAGAATTAAACGTGCTGATAGCGACTTCGTTATCTTTGTCGTAAAACAGGGTTCCAGCAAGATTAATGAAACGCTCCGCTACGTCTATATCATTCTTTTTGACAGGCAAAAGCAAATCGTCCGGCCTGCTGAAGTATTTTTCATAAAGGCCTACGAAGTTATCTACTTTCAAGACGTTCATAGCATGGGCTATGTCTGGCGGGACATTCTTGTAAAACATCCCTCTCAAAGAAGACGCTTCCTTCTCGCCTATCAAAGCGTAAGGGGTTGCCACAAAACGAGACTCGCCATTAGAATACTTGCTGATCCTAGCATGTATACTCTCTAAAAAGCAGTAATTCGCCTCTGCAAAAAAACCCTTATACCCAAGCAAAACATCAATAACATTTTCTTTACCCACTGTTAGGGAGGTTAGGAAAAACTTATTATCATAAAAATCCACATTAACAGGATTACCCACTCGGTACGCTGCTAAAGCATTTTTTAAAAGGCTGTCTTTGTATGAATCCTCAATTACTACAGCTCTTTCCAGCCTACTCCCCAATTCTTTTGCCAGAGCCCTTGCAGCTTCTTCCTTATTCATTAAAGCCTACCTCCCTGACAAGATCTGTTTCGTTATCGTTCAGCCATTTGACAACTTCTTCATTAACAAAATCACAGCCCATCACATCCCTAATCATGAACTTCTTCTCTTCCGGGCTTCTGCTGCTGAAGTAAGCGATAAACCCTGTTGCGTCTTCCTTGTAGAATTTCAAATAATCCAAGTCTATATCCTTAAACCCTTGGGACCATAAGAATACATTATAACTTTCATTTTTTATACCGCTGCGCTTAACCATACTAACAATACCTTCCTGCCTATCCTTGTCCAGAAGTTCAAAGTACTCATTGAAATGCCTGCCAGTCTGGTATTCTCTCAGCATGACAAGGTCTATATCTAGAAAATGACTAAAATTCTTAAGCAGGAATTTGTTCACTTCTACGTTCTGGTCCTCGTAAGGCATTTCGAATACGAATCTTAAAAATTCTATATTCAGCGTGTTTTTCTCATCCAACGGAGGTATGTGCTTGTTTAGCATATCAACCAGTTTCTCTACGCGATGCTTTTTTAACCAACTAACCTGTTGGGCGGAAGGTAAAGTGAATTCTACCCCGAACATACTAAGATCGGAATTGAGCTTTTTTATTCCGAATTTTTCTTCAAACTGGCTAAGCCTTGTCTCTTCGGAACTGTCATAGCTAAGTGATTGCGAAAAGGCTACGACCTCTTTTTTAAGATTTTCAAAATCGCCATTAAACAACATGGCATAAAACTTTTTGCTGTTATTAAGATATGCCTTATACAAGCGGTAGAAATCCTTAATCCCTAAAGTGCCCACTGCCTCCCTGATGCCGACATCGTCATTCTTATAAAACAACTTTTTGACAGCATCAGCCTCTTTGCTCCCGATTATGGAGTAAGGCGTCACCTGAGCAAAAAACCTGCAGTCACTTAACTTTTTCATCCACAAGAACAGGTAATTAGTCCCTGAAGGGATAGAGTCCTTTATGACCTCTTCAAGATTGGTACTTTGCTCTTTACCTTTAGCATTTTTTCTAGTGTAGTAGAATACAGGGAAGTCACGGTCCAAACACAGGTCTATAGGGTTTCCGACTACATAGACGTGCTGAGAGCCTTCCACGAGCTTTTCCTTATACTGCTCGTCAGAGATTACCAGCCTGCCAAAATGCTCGGCAAGCTTCTCCGTTAATATCCTCGTAGCCTGATACTTATCCATTTTTAGCTTACTGTACAAACTTTTACAGTCTCATCCCCCTTGTAAAGCTCTGTTAGTTTTGCAAGCATGTCTCTTGATGTTATCTTGTATGTAAGATTTTTTTTAGTGATTCCTGTCTTTTTGTGCTTATTATAATGCTCAAAGCTGTCTGAAGGGCTTACCGTTTCGCAGGAAACCTCCAGGATAAAATCTTCAGGATTCTTGAGATATTCCCCCATGCCGTCTACTGCTTCTTTGATGGAGTAATCAATGTAAGGACCCACGATTATTTTTGAAATTTGTTCCGGCCAGAACCTTTTCGTATCCAAAACCGCCGTAAACATCGAATCAGCATCGCCTGCCAAAAAATGTTTCACAAGCAGGTCTTCATATTTCGATTTTAGCTTGCCATATGCGCTATGTTCATTCTCTTCAAACATTTTTTTCCTATGGCTTAAGAAACTGGCCCGTAACAGGTAGCTTACAAACTTATTCTCCCTCGAGTCGAACCCTGTAATGTAAAATAAGCCTCTAGATTCATCCGATTTAATGATCTTCTCAGGGTCTGTTGTGAACTTGTATTGGCTGACAGAAGACAAGAGATACACCCTGTCCCTCAAGGCAAGCTCGGCATTTAGCAGCTCATGGAGCGGTGTGCCCTCTGACCTAAGCTCTTCAGCAACGAACGTGTCAAATGAATAAATCTTTGACTTTATCCTCTCAACAAGCATCTGGGATGCTTCCTTCCCTTCGCTGTTTTTAACCTGCGAAGAAAGTTTAGACTTCAGGTCCTGCTTCTCTTTTTCTATATTCTTCCCCCTGTTGTCTATTTTTAGCATGCTTACAATGCTGGGAAGCCCGGTTAAAAGGTCCACCTCTACATCCTTGCCCTCTTCCAGTATTTTTATCAGGCTGAACAGCCTCTTATGCAAAGGGTCATAAGTAGTAGGGTCCATATAGTTTGATACGTTCAAGCTAGCATTGAGTAAATTCCTAAGATACGCTCCCTTCTCTTCACCCGCAAGTGTTTTCAAAAATTTATCCTTATCCATCATTTTGTTCGCCTCCCAAGAATCCAACCTCCCTCAAAAGGGGAGTATAGTTCTCCTCAAGCCATTTTATGGCCTCAGGGTTTACGAAAGAGTCTTTGTAAAGCTCTTCTATTACCATCCTTTGTGATTCTGCGCTTAGCCCTTTGAAGTTCTGGATGAAAGCCCAAGTATCTTCCTTGTAAGCGTCTACGATAGACTTTTCTCCCACGACAAACCCTTCTTTCAGAAGAAAGATGTCATGGTCTCTGTTGCGCTTAAGGGCTTTTATTCTGGAAACTAATTCTTCCTTACGATACTCACCTCTAAACCCGCGGATAACCTTGAAGTATTCTTGAAAATACCTTCCTTCAGAATATTCCTTGGCTAATATGTTAGTAAAGTCCTCGATGCGAAGATGACTCAGTATCTCCTTGTTTTCTTCCAAGACCTGGTCCTCGTAAGGAAGGGTGAAAACAAACCTCTGGAAAGCTATGAATGTATCAATCTCTTCTTTATCGCTGTAATTATTATAATGCACTTTGCCATCCTTGTAATTAGAATAATGCCAGTCAAAAAGCCTTATGCCTAGATTTGAAGCTGCTTCGGAAATCTCTTTTGGCACATCCTTGTAGTAATTCCTTATCAAGAAGTCTGTCTCTTTATCTGAGATTATCTGAAAAGGCGTTACGGTGCTTATTAATTTACCATTGTTTTCATAAAAGGTTGAGGCAAATATGTAGTTAGCGTCTGTTTCTTCTGCTAAGCCAAGATGCAAACTTTTAAGGCCTTTAAAATCATCCTCAATCGTTCTCTCTTTGAACATTAAAAACTGTAATGCCCCCTTATCTTTAGGCTCTATTTCAAACATGTACTTAGAATTATGGACGTAGTATGGAATTAATGCACTGTCCTTGACGCGAATCATGCCTGGGTCTTTCCTTATTATGTCACTCACCAAAACTGCAACGTCCTTTCTCTTATCAGGCGCCATTTTTGTCACCTGCTTCTTGCAAAGCTTTTTTTCCACCCCTCATGAGAAGGAAAAACTTATGGTAAATCGCATGTACAGCATCTGATGCTTCCTCTACCTGCTGTAATATTTCCTCGCTTTGCTGCAGTGACAGCTTATTTTGTTCAGAAGACACTTTCATCAGCTCAATAGCCTGAGTGAAGTTTTGGCATAACATCGCATTTTTTCTGACAGACGCTTCAACGGTTTCCTTTTCTTTTTTTGCATTATGATACTTCTCCTGTATGTCGAGATATTCTGGAGCGTCTTTTTGTATGGTATCTTTCTTCTCTTTAAGCGCGTCATACTCCTTTGTTGCTATCTCCTTAAGCTTGACTCCGGACTCAAGCTCAGATTTTTTAGAGCTTAAATCTCTCTCTAGCCTCTTAACCTGTATGCTTACGTCCCTAAGGCCGTATTTGTTAAGCTCCATCTCCTCTTTCAGCTTGTCTCTTATAACGCCGAAGTATCCTATAAAAAACATGAATCTTTCTGCTATAGAATCATAGCCATTTTTATTCACCTCCCCTTTTTTTAACCTATCGTCGAATGACTTCATCCACCCATCAGCTTCCTTAAGCCTGATATACACCTCTCTGCCGTATACGCCTAGATTCTTCTCAATATCTTTATCAGGATTATTGCTCTTTCCCATGATTTTCTCGAATAGGTTTATCATTTTAAAAAAATAAAAAAGATAAAAAGGGATTTTATTCTTTCTTCTCTGTCCCTTCTTCGCCGGCTTTGTCTTCGCCTGGGGCTTTGTATGTCCCGTCCTGGTCCTGCTCTAAGACGATGGTGTCAGGCTCTTCTTTCTTGCTTATAATCCCTTCTATCAGCCTGTCTTCCCGCACTGTCCTTTCTGCCAGTTCCTTCTTGTGCGCAGAGGTCAATGCCCTAACTGCTTGTATTGTGTCATCTTCGATGAATTTTTCTTCCATCCTTTCCGTGGCTACCTTGCTTATGCCTTTTGCAACTGCTGTTATCGCTATCATCGCCGGGTTGAACGTTTTCTTTAGCATGTCGTACGCATCCAAGGCTTTTCTCTGGAACTCTACAACGTCTGCTGAAGATGATATCTGCTCAAAAAGAGGCTTTAATGAGTTCAGGTTTGTTTCCAAGGTTTCATGCAGGTTTCTCCCTTCTGATAGCATTACCTGGTTCTCGTCCCTGAAGCCTTCAATCGCATCCAGCATATTCAGTGCCTGCTGGTATTTGTTAAGCAATGAAGACCTTATTTTCCTAGTCTCTTCCAGTTCCCTTTTCTTCTCAAGGACACCCTGCCTCAAGTCGAGGTACTCTTGGTCTTTTATCTTCTTCTCAGAAAGTTTTTCCTCAAGAGTGCTTAGCTGCTTCTCAAACTCAGTTTTCCGGCTGTTGTATCCTTCTAGATTGGTTCTGTATGTTTTCGAGTCTTGGATAAGCTTGCCTGTTAGTTCGTCTACTTCTTGGAAGCGCTCTTCGTATCTGCCTAATTCAGTGTCTAATCCTGTGTAAACCTTCTCTGCATCGCTAACCAAGCCGTTAAGTACCCTTCCGAATCTTTTTTTCGTAGGGTCTTCTTTCCTGAACAATGCTGGTAGGGTTTCCCATATAGCCCTTACCCTACTGACCGCTGTATTGCTTCCTTGGTGCTCAAGCTCTTCTGCTTTGTTTTTGTATGCGTCTACAACTTCTTCTAAGAAGACTTTTGTGTCTTGCTGCCACTCTGCTACATCTGTTTTTATCTGGTTCATGTACCCTATCGCTTCAGCAAGCTCTTTCCTTCCTTCGCTCAGCTTTTTTTTAGCTACCCCCATACTTTCCGTATCGTGAGTATCGTTTCCTTCTGGCATTTTTGAATCCTCCTAAATTTGGTTTATTATTTCTTTTTCTTTTTGAAAAAAGGGTCGTAGATTAATTTCTTCCCGCCGTAGAGCAGCAGTGTTGCTGGCCCTAGTATTCCACCGACTACCGGAATGAATGCTCCTGCTACGTAAGCTGCTACTGTTACCCCTCCGACCTTTAGCCCTTTTTCCAGCAGCCCATGTTTGTATGAATACTGCAGAACCTTGTCTGTCAGGTTGTCGCTTTCTTTTCGCTCTTCGGTCTGCCTTTTCGTTTCTTCTTTTAGATCGCCTAATTTTTCTTCCAGTATTGTTTTATAATTCTTTTCCATTTTTTGTTTCCTCCATCACATATTTTAGCATGATCCCATTTTTCTTGTTCTCGGAAGCGTAGCTAACTTCGTATGCCCCGTTTTCTTTCTTGAAGCTTACAAAGTAGGTTGCTTCCCCTTTTGTTTGCGGAATCTTGAGCGTAGTCCTCTTCTCAACCTTCTGTATCGCTGGGTCTGATAATTTTTCC
>JAUYDG010000005.1 GCA_030691925.1 Nanobdellota archaeon | reverse complement strand
TGCATGCCTATCGTGTCTATGACCACAAGGTTTATCCTTCCCTTTTCGACCAGCTCTTTCAGTTTTCTGAAGTTCACCCTTTGCTCCATGAAGTCTTTCACTCTTAGCAGCAGGATATTGTCCAGGATTTTCGGGTTAGGGTTTATCTGTTTGACCCTTTCAGGGTTGAATCCACCTTCAGTGTCGATGTAAAGGACTTTCTTTCCTTCTTCTGCCCGTTTTACTGCTGCCTGAATGGCCAGTGTTGTTTTTCCTGAGGCTGATGGGCCGTATATCAGTGTCAGCTCTTTATAATGCTTAAGAAGCTCGTCTAAGCTCTTGTATTCTGTGCTTGTCATTAATGTAGGCTTTTATGTTACTAGTTTAAATTATTTTTCTTTGATAAGAATTATACTTTCAATTGTTCTGTTATCTTTCTGAATTCTTCTCTTAGCAGGACTCTTTCCCTAAGATTGTCCGCATACACTTCTTTGTTTTTGAAATACCCCCGTAATTTTTCTAGTTCTTTGGTGTCTTTTCCTGTTATTTTTGCTGCTAATACTGCATAGGTCAGAAGGCTTATAGGCTCGGTATATTCCAGATCTATGTCATGTCTTTTTATCCTGCCTGTTAGCCCAAGTATGTCTGCGCTTATGATGTTCTTTTCCTCGCTTATGACTTCGATAGCATCTAGAAGGTTTTCCAGGCTTAAGTTTCCAGTGCCGTATGAGGTCGTGATTTCTATCCCGTTTAACACGTCGAGGTCAAAGGATGCGTATACGTCCTTTTGTTGTTTTGCTTTTAGCGCTTTCCTGAGATCTTCTTTCGCGTTTTTTGAGGTTAAAGTTTCAACAGTAACGATTGTGCGGTTTTTTTCATTTGACCCGTATGTTGTCCCTAAGAGCAGTATGTCTTTCGCCCGAGGCTTGTCCGCTATATCCTCTACGAATGAGCCACAGCCTATTGGATCATCGCATTTTCTTGCATCAGTATGGTTGTCAGCATGTACGTAAATGTAGTCTTTGCTCTTTCTTTTGGCTACTTTTAGGCACAGCCCGTAAGTGTAGTGGTGGTAGCCTCCATCCCCGTAGAGGGTTAGGATTTTGCCTTTTTGTTTTCCTAGGTCGGGTGTTTCTTTGATAATGCCTTTTTTTGTTTGGCTTCGTGACCAGTTTACATAGTGTAGTATTATATCGTCTGCCCATATTTTGGTGAAGAATTCTTTGATTCTTTTTGATGCTCGGTCATGTTCTATTACTGCCAGTTTCCAATGTTCTGTTTTGTAGGGCATTTTATGGTTGAGATAAGATTGTACGTTTTAAAAGTTTCGTTTGGTTTAACGAATTATTGTGCAAAGCCCTTTGCGCCGAAATATTTATATACCTAATGTGTATACCTGGTGTATACACAAAATGAACGACCTGTCCGACACGATAATAATCTGCAAGAAGTGCAACAAGAAAACAGAGAAAGGAATCTTGCATAAAGACGGCTTCGAGCTCAGATGCTGGAAATGCCCTGAATGCGGCGAAACTTGGGTGCATCCAGGAGATATGAAAGACTACGAAGAATTCCAGAAAATGAAGCACAAAGAATTCCAAGTAAAATTAAGAATGGTGGGCAACAGCTATACAGTATCTATCCCTAGAGAGATAGTGGAGTTTGGAGAGATAAAAAGGGACGAGATAGTAAAAGTCAGCATGGACCAGCCAGAAAAAGTAACACTGTTCTTTTCAAGTGTAACAAAAAAATTTATTAAAAGGAAATGATACGGGGGTAATTAACATGACAGATTCAAATCCGACAAAACTTACGGTTAAAGAAGCAAACCAAGATGACATAGACAGAGGCATAGTAAGAATAGATGCAGAAACCATCCAAGCTTTAGGAATAAAAAGAGGAGAGATAGTAGAAATAGAAGGCGCTAGAAAAACAGTAGCGAGAGTGGACAGGGCATATCCTATGGATATAGGGCAGAGCATAATAAGGATGGATGGAAGTATAAGAAGAAATGCAAAAGCAGGATTAGACGAGGCGGTAACCTTAAGAAAAGCAGATGTTAAGGAGGCAAAATCAATAGTAGTCGCTCCTGCGCAGAAAGGTTTAGTGATACAAGGAGATCCTGAATTCTTAAAAAGAGGGCTTATAGGGAAAGCGGTGGTCAAAGGAGACCAGGTAGCGTTAGGCGGAAGCATAAGAAGAAGGGTAAAAATAGACACGCCACTCCAAGGGATATTAGAAGATTTCGGAAAAGATTTTGAAATGTTCGAAAGAAGCATAGGAAATCTCGGGCTTTCAGTATTAAGACTCCTTGTAGTTGATACTTCACCTAAACAAGCGGTGATAATAACTGCAAACACACAAGTAACATTCAACCCTGAAGCGGTAGAAGTGGCAGAAGAGAAAGTAATAGACGTAACATACGAAGACATCGGCGGCTTAGATGAAGAGCTAAAAAAAGTAAGGGAAATGATAGAAATACCTCTCAAATACCCTGAGCTTTTCAATAAACTAGGAATAGAACCACCAGCGGGAGTATTATTACATGGGCCACCTGGATCAGGAAAAACTTTGCTCGCAAAAGCAGTAGCTAACGAATCAGACGCTAACTTCATCTTACTAAACGGTCCGGAAATAATGAACAAGTTCTACGGAGAAAGTGAAAAAAAGGTAAGAGAAGTATTTGAACAAGCAGAA
>JAUYDG010000079.1 GCA_030691925.1 Nanobdellota archaeon | reverse complement strand
AAAAGGTAATCAATGAGAATACTTAAAGGTTTCGCTTTTTAACCTGGTTTTACCCCTTTTTAGGGGTGTTTTACGGCTTCAGACCTTGCCCAAGAAATAGCGCTGATAACATCATCAACAGAGCTTATCCTTTTAGGCTTATGCCTCCCCATAACCTTCCTTATACGTTCAGCGATCTCTAAAAACCTTATTTCACCGGAAAGGAACTTTTCAACCAAAACATCATTAGCAGCGTTCATGACAGCAGGCATAGTGCCAGATGCCCTCACAGCATCAAAAGCCAAGGACAAGCAAGGATACTTTTCCAAGTCAGGCTTCCTGAAATTTAAGGTCTTTAGCGTGTCAAGCTGCAGGGGACGAAGAGCATTAGCAACCCTTTTTGGATAGTAAAGAGCATACTGTATAGGTATCCTCATATCCGGATGGCTAAGCTGCGCAATAGTGGAATGGTCAACGAACTCAACCATAGAATGGATTATAGACTCAGGATGAATGAGCACGTCTATTTTTTCTACAGGCACATCAAACAAGTGCATAGCCTCTATCACCTCAAAGCCCTTGTTCATCATAGTAGCAGAATCAACAGTTATCTTCCTGCCCATCTTCCAGGTAGGATGAGCAAGAGCGTTGTCAACACTAACATTTTCCAAATCCTTAAAGCTGTAATTCAGAAAAGGCCCTCCGGAAGCAGTCAAGATTATCCTCTTAACAAATTTTCCTTCACTGCCAATGCATTGGAAGATTGCGCTGTGCTCAGAATCTATAGGAAGTATCTTAACATCGTTTTTCTTCGCCTCTTTCATAACAAGCTCCCCAGCAGAGACCAAAGTCTCCTTATTCGCCAAGCCTATCGTCTTCTTTTTTTTAATCGCAGCCAAGGTAGGGACTATACCTATACTGCCAACCAAGCTGTTAACAACAAAATCACCTTCGTCAGAAGAGCATACCTTGCTAAGAGACTCTTCGCCCTTGAGAATGGAAATGCCGAGAGCGTCTTCCAGCTCATCAGCCTTAGCTTCGTCAGCAACTGCAACGGCAGAAGGCTTAAACTCCTCAACCTGTTTCCTTAACAAGTCAATATTACTATTAGCTGTCAAAGCAACCACTCTAAAATCTTTAGGATTATTTCTAACAATCTCCAAAGTTTGTGTGCCTATAGAGCCTGTCGAGCCGAGGATTATCAGGTTTTTCATCAAAAATAAGCTTATACTCAGAGTTTTTAAAATGTTGCCCTTCCAAGTCCTGTAAACATTTATATATTTGTGAGTTTAGACAAAACATATTTAAAGAATTGTATGTTAAAAGTGGGTATATGAATGTTGAACTAACCGAGAAACCAAAAAATCCACTCATAGTCTGTGGTGTTCCAGGATTCGGGTTTGTAGGCAATATAGCAACAGAGTTTCTTATCAGGCATTTAAAGGCTAGGCAGATAGGTAGGATATGGTCTGAAGAGCTTAGGCCTATAGCAGTCGTCCGTGAGTCTAAAGTCGTAGATCCTATAGGTGTGTTCTATTCTGAAAAGTATAATCTTGTGGTACTGCACGTTTTGAGCGATTTGAGAAAGCTTGAGTGGAAGGTGTCAGAAGGCATATTGAAGCTTGCAGACATGTTAGCAGCGGAAGAGATAATATGTTTAGAGTCTGTCGGGGACGAAGATGTTACTGACATGAAAACTTATTATTTTACTCTGAATGATGCTAAAAAGAAACAGTTTCAAGATTATGGTATAGAGCCGTTTAAAGAAGGCATGATTAGGGGAGTAATAGGGGCGCTTTTGCTAAAAAGGCATGAAAAGGTGTCCGTGTTCTTTGTTGAGGTCCATACGAACTTGGGTGATAATGAGGCTGCTGCTAAGCTGATAGAAATACTTGACAAGTACTTACACTTAAACGTGGATTTCGAACCTTTGTTAAAGGCTGCGAAAGAGCTGGAAAATGCATTAAAAGATGTTGTGAAGAAAGGGCATAGAACAGCTGCTGCTCAACAGCTGAGGTCAGATATCAACTACATGGGTTAGCCTATTTCTAAAGTTTTTTCTTTGCTTTTAAGGCCTGATATTATTCTTGCAATGTTTTCCTAAAATTGTAAGAGATACTGTTCTAGAAGTTCTGTAAACATTTATATATTTGTGAGTTTAGATAAAACAATATATCCAAAAGGAGGTATTAGTCATATGAATCTAAAAAATTTAAGGAAGAAACAAGCTGAATTGTTAAATCAGGAATTTGACATACCTAAGCTGTTTGCGAAAGACGCGATGACACTTCCGACATGCTTCTATGAAGATGACAGCATTGATAAGATAATAAGCAGATTAAAAGAGGAAGATTGTGACGTATGTATAGTAATCGATAAAGACAAGAGGTTTGTCGGCGAGATTGACGATGAAGACTTGGTAAAAATAATGGCTCATACTGCTTTGAAAGAACCTATAACCCAAATTCTTGACAGAGGCTACAGGAGGGAGCTTAACTGGAAGAAAGCTAAGGACTTGGCAAAACCTCACAAGAACGTGGTTTCAAAAACCACACCAATAAATGAAGTGTTAAAGATTGTGTACAAGAAAAGTTACGACAACATAATCGTTGTTGATGAAAAAAACAGAGTCCTAGGGGTCATCACGCCTAGCAGCTTGTTAAGATTGCTGAGTAAATACTAAAATGCTAGTGAATTTAGCCTTGTTTTTAGTCTTCATGTTTGTACTTGTCAAAAGCGCGAACTACGCTATTAAGTATTCTTCTAGGATAGCAAAGATTTTTCATCTCTCCGAGTTTGTTGTCAGTTTCTTCATCGTCGCTATAATCTCTGTATTTCCTGAA
>JAUYDG010000032.1 GCA_030691925.1 Nanobdellota archaeon | reverse complement strand
GGAAAAGATAAAAGAGGAAATACTCTACGTCCTATACGATTCCGGCCTAAGGGGCGTGTTCACGAAACAGATAAGCGATGAAATAGCAAGAAATGACGAGTTCGTTCTAAAAATACTTAAAACTATGGAGAAGCAGAGGCTTATAAAACAGATGAAAAACACTAAGAAAGGGACCACGTTCATAAGGAGAAAACAATGGACGATGACAGACGAGGCCTACGAAATGTACAAAAAACTTCTCTAATCATAGCCCTTAACGCCGAAATGCTCCCTTAAGGCCTTTGCAGTAACCTGTGGGAAAACCCCCACAACATAAGAATTGTTCAATTCCATCCCACCGAGATTGCTCTTATTCCTAGGGTAAACGTGCCAGTGAAGCCTGTAAAAATCCTTAACCTCAAAGAAGTTCTGATGCAGTGTAAGATTAAAGTCATCAACGCCTCGCTTGTTTCCTAAAGCATGAAACACCCCAATCATAGACTCAGCCAAGCCCCTTCTATAATCCCAGCTAGTGTCCAACAGCGTATTGAACCCTTTTTTGGAAATAATATCCACTTGATCCGCAAATTTTGGAGCAAATGGTGCGCATATGAACAAAAAATCATTTTCAAATATGAAATAAGGGCTCTCCCTCACTTTAGACATGTAAATCTCAAAAGGATCCTTACTAATATCTTTCGCTCTTTTAGCAAGAGAAACCTGCTCTAGAGTTATCATGGAATTAAGCTGTTTTTCTAAAGTGCCCCTCTGAGCATGAGGGTGCGGCTGAGAAGCACCAGCACTAGCGCCCCAGTTGATAAAATCCCACATGCCTTCAGCCTTTTCCGCCCTGAACTTATTGGCAAAATAAAATGCCGTTTCGATATAATTAACCAGGTCTTCCTTCAGCAAGTCTATTATATCCGGCTTGTGGTCAGCGAAAACAGTAACGTAATGGTCAGGAGAAAACGGGTAAAGGTTAGGGACAGACAGTATAGGCTTGCCTTTAGGAGTGTACATGCCCTCCCTGCTGTGGTCTATCCTTGGGCTTGGTGTAACTTCATATATTTTAGGCTCACAAAATATGCAGCCTTCCTGCTTGGTCTCTTTCCTAACGTGCTTGATATTCTCAGGCCTCTTAGCCCTCTCCTCTGATATGGAAGCGGAGTGGGGGGAATATTTGCCAAACAAGGGGTCCAAGCGGAGAGATATGATGGAATTCTTGCTGCCCTCCTGAGTATTCAAAGAAATTGATTTTACAGTTTCGAATTCCTTGAACGGGTCTTCTTTCATAAATACCCCCTATACATTACTATTCTTTAGTGGTAACTAATATATAAATGTTTTGAAAACTACCTAGACCTTCTTATTATCTTTTTCAAGATCTTCTCTTTACCCTTCCAAACCAAAGCTTCCTTCAAAACCTCCTGAATCGTAGAAACAGGAATAATCTCAACCTTCTTCCTGTCAGCAGGAGACAAGATAACATCACGCTCGTTAGCCTTAGGGATGATAACCCTCGGGATGCCTGCCGCTATAGCAGCCTCCACCTTAGCAGTCACGCCACCCACAGCCAAAACATCACCCCTTACAGACAAAGAACCGGTCATAGCCAAATCCTGCTTCACAGGAACGCCCTTCAAAGCAGAAATGATAGCAGTAGCAACCGCAATACTAGCAGAATCACCCTCAACACCTTCATACGTCTGCAGGAACTGGATGAAGATATCATACTTCTCCTTGATATCCTCACCAAAATACTTCATGATGATAGCAGAAACATTCTTAACAGCTTCCCTAGCAATCTCACCAAGCTTGCCAGTAGCAATAAACTCTGTCTTCTTACCCCCCAGGGTAACCTCAGACTCTATAGGCAGTATAATCCCTGAAAACGTGCTGCCAGAACCGATAACAGCCAGACCATTAACCCTACCAACACGCTTGCCTTTGGTTATTATCACTTCATACTTTTTCTTGTCCTCAATATACCTATCAGCTATCTGCTCCTCCAAAGTCCTGGCAACCTTCAAGGCTTCCTTAATATGCTCAGGCTCAACAACAGAAGCATTCCTCTCCTTAGCCAAATCACCGGCAGCCCTGACAAGACCGCCAAGCTCCCTCAACCTTAAAGTAATCTTATCAGCCATGCCCGCCCTCTTCCTAGCCTCACCGATTATAGTCTCAACAGCAGCCTTGCTAAAAGGAGGGATCTTACCATCCTTCGCAACCTCCTGGGCGACGAAAACAGCAATCTTATCCCTGTTCTCCTTGGTGTCAGGCATGTTAGTATTCATGTAAACCTCATAACCATAACCCCTAATCCTAGACCTCAAAGCAGGATTCATATGAGTAACAGTCTCAACATTACCAGCAGCAACCAAAACAAAGTCAACAGGCACAGGCTCACTCCTCACCATGGAGCCAGAAGAACGCTCACTCTGGCCAGTAATAGGATACTTCTTCTCCTGCAGAACAGTCAAGATCTCCTGCTGAGACCTGGGCGACAAAGTAGATACCTCATCGATAAACAAAACACCGCCATTCGCCCTGTGAATCATGCCAGGAATCAGCCTCTGATAAGCTGGCGTTCCGAGACCGCCAGACTGCAAGGGGTCGTGAAGCACATCGCCAAGCAAAGCGCCATCCTGCGCGCCTGTACCATCAATGAACACCGACTTCTTCTTATCGGAATTATCTATCAGAAGCTTAGGCACCTGAATCTGCTTCCTCTCACCGCCCCCAAAAATCGAAGCCCTCCTGTTGAGATTCATGAAAAGCATGAAACCAACAATAAAAAATATGCCGGTAATCATGCTGGCAGCATAAATAACATCAGATATCTGACCTGTCTTCCAGAAATAGTAAGGCAGGAGAGAAACAAAAATAACCAAGCCAAAAATCAGCCAGCTCTGATTCTTAAAAGCGGTCATCGCCTGAATATTCAACTTCGAAACCAACTCCCTACCGTGGCCGCGAGGAACAGTCTTAATCAAAGGGACATTCTCATCAGTAGGGTTAGGCAAGGAGATGATATCCACCAGCTTTTCTTTAGGCAACAGCTCCGCTAATGCCTGGCCAACCATAGACTTGCCAGTTCCTGGGTCACCAATAAGAAAAACGTGCCTCCTCTGCTTGGCTGCTTTCTTAATAATCTCAACAGCCTCATCCTGGCCTATAATCTGGTCAGCCATGCCCGCAGATACTTTAATATCTTTAGTAGTCTTGAAATCCATACTTAAAATATAAGAAAGAAAGGTTTAAAAAAACTTGTATTTAAAGTATGTCTTCTTCTGCAACGACAACAAAGTCACCTATGGCGATGACTGCAGAGTAAGGCAGCGTAAGCGCCCCATTCTTATCCCTTTCCAGCTCTAAACCCTCAGCATACGGGGTGGGATTCCTCAACACTATCTGCAGAAGCTCACCTGTCCTAGTTTCGAAAGTTATGTTGCCCACTTCACCAAACCTCTTTCCTGACTTGGTGACAACCATCTTACCGATGATTTGTTTTGAATATCTTTTGTCTTCTTCCGCCATTTTATTCATTCCCTCCTTTTAAGATTACGAATAATCGCCTGTTTATAAAGATTTCTGAGATTTAAATAATTTATTGCCCTTTACAATAGCATTAACATCGGCCTTATCTTTCAAAAAATCTGCGAAGGCGTCAGCAACAACCGCCCCTGTCTGGATGAAATTATTATCCTTAAGAGACCCTATACCCCCAAAAGCGTAACAAAAACCAAAAAAAAGCAATAAAACAATAACAATCACGGTGATAAACTTAAAGGTCTTCTTAAAGAACAAATATTTAATAACCTTCAATCCGATAATAATAAGAACTATACCTATAACCACCTTGATTAAATAATCCATCCCTAAAAAGATGGAAAAAAAGATATATAAATTTTGCGAATATAAAAGTAAAAAAAATGATGCTCCAACAAATAAGGGTCGTAGAAAAACCAGAAGTGTATATAAGAAAAGCATTAAGAGAATCAAGAAAAGGCAAAAAGGTAAGGATAAGGGACAAAAGAAGCAGGCAAAAACAAGAAGAATTGCAAAAAATAAGGATATACAAGGACGTTCTTTACGACGAAGTACAAAAAGTAGTCAAAAGCTTCCCGTCATTCGAAAACCTAGACCCCTTCTACAAAGAGCTTATAGATTCGCAAATAAGAATAGACGACCTAAGAAAAGAACTGTCAAGATTAAGCTGGATCAGGCAAAAGCTACTTGTCTTATTCAGGGATTACAACAGCAGGGTAAGAGGCACAGAATCCATAATAAAAATAAAAAGCATACAGAAAGAATTTTACGGGAGAACATCCTCGCTGCTAAAAAAATCAGAAAAAACATTCAAGTTCCTTGAAAACAGCAGAAGAACAATAAAAAACTTCCCGTCAATCAAAACAAAAATAAAAACAATATGCATATCAGGCTTCCCGAACGTAGGGAAATCAACGCTTCTAAAAAAGCTAACAGGGGCGAACGTAGAAATACAGCCTTACGCCTTCACAACAAAAAGCCTACTTTTAGGATATATTGAAAAGAAACTACAAATAATAGACACGCCAGGAACCCTAAACAGGTATAATAAGATGAATAGCATAGAAAAACAGGCGCATTTGGCAATAAAATACCTAGCAGAAAAGGTGATTTACGTATTTGACCTTACAGAAACCTGCGGCTATGAAATAGAAAAACAAATAGAACTATTCAAAAAGTTAAAAGAAGAATTCCAAGAAAAAGAGATAATAATCTTCCTCAGCAAGACAGATATACTAAAACCAGAACAAGTCGAATCATTTATCACTTATTTAAAAGATGAGAAGATATTCTGCGATTCTGAACCTTTAAAGGCGTATATAACCCCCCCCTGAGACCCCAATTTCCTATGGAAGTATTATCTTATATGAAAAGTTAACCCCCTTTCTTCATTAATCTTATTCATTATCGTTTAATAAAATTGAAAAAATTAAAAATGTGCGTCAAAAATTTAAAAATGCTCAAGATTAGGTAGTAGAAGGCTTATATCATCAAAATAATTTAAAATCGGAAGATCCAGTTTTATATTTTATTTTTAAATTTTATTAATATATAATATATATAATAAATAATATAACTCTTATGAAGTTACAATAAGTTGTCACTCTTGAAAAGTTCCATCAGAAACAAGGGTGTTCACTGCACAATGAAAACACGAATTCTAAACACAATTTCCGAAAAAATAAGTTTCCATAGGAAATCAAGGAGGGGCGTATAGTTTCCACTTCAACAAACTTTAAATATAAAATTACCACATAGAATAAACAAGATGGAAAAGGGGTTGAACGAATTCTTTGAAAGCTATCTAAAAAAAGATCCCCTATTCACGAACAAAAAAGCGCTACAATCAGATTACACCCCAGAAAAGATACTGCACAGGGAAAAACAGGTAGAAGAGATAGCAAAAATACTCGCTCCAAGCCTAAGGATAGAAAAACCATCAAACTTATTCCTCTTCGGAAAGACAGGAACGGGAAAAACATGCGTGGTAAAATACGTAACACAGCAAATCAGAGAAGTAGCAGAAAAAAATGAGCTCAAACTGCAAATAGTATACCTTAACTGCAAATCCCAAAGAGTATCAGACACAGAATACAGGCTAATAGCCCAGATAATAAAAGAATTAGGGGGGGAAATCCCAACAACAGGCCTACCAACAAAAGACGTCTACGAACACTTCGTGAAAATGATAAGCGACCAAAAGATACTATTAATCCTGATACTAGACGAAATAGACCACCTGGTCAAAAAAATAGGCGATGAAATACTCTACACACTAACAAGGCTAAATTCAGAAGTAAACAAAAGCCAGCTATCAATAATAGGCATAAGCAACGACCTAAGCTTCATGAATGGCATAGACCCAAGAGTAAGAAGCTCACTAGCAGAAGAAGAGATGATATTCCCGCCTTACAATGCAGTCCAACTACAAAAAATACTCCAACAAAGGGCAAAAACAAGCTTCAAAGACAGCGTACTAGAAGAAGGGCTCATAGAAAAATGCGCAGCGTACGCAGCAAGAGAGCATGGGGACGCCAGAAGGGCATTAGAACTGCTAAGGGTAGCAGGAGAGCTGGCAGAAAGGGAAGGCGCAACAAAAGTAACAATAGCAGACTTAGACATGGCAGAAGAAAAAATAGACAGGGACAGGATGGTAGAAGCAATAAAAACAAGCCCAAAGCAGTTCCAACTGACATTACACTCAATAATAAAGCTAAAACAAGGCGAAGCAAACAAAGAAGGAATATCCACAGGAGACGTATACGAACTATACAAAACAACAAGCAAAAAATGCGGGCTAAGACCGCTTACACAAAGAAGAGTATCGGACATAATCCAAGAACTAGATATGCTGGGGATAGTACAAACAAAAATAATAAGCAAAGGAAGATATGGAAGAACAAGAGAAATATGCGTTGACATCCCGCAGTCAACAATGGAAGAGATTGAAAAAATTCTGAAACAAGGACTTAATGTATGAAAGAAGTGATAAACAGCTTCTTAGAAAGAGGGTATTTACTAAGCCCGGATTTTATCCAAGGGCTAGATGAGTTCTCCAGCGAAGAACAAATTATAAAACATATCGACACGAAAATAACAGGAGATAAACCATTAGTCATAAACAAAGACCTGCAAAGGGTACTGCAAAAAACAAACAAAATAATAAACATAAATTGGCTTGAGTTCGAAAAATCAAAAGCCTTACTTGAAAAAGGAAAAAATGGTAAAATATACCAGACCTTCCTTGATATTCTGGAATATAACCCAAATGAAGAGAAAAAAGAGAAAATAAACAGCCTTCTGGGAGAGATAAAAGAGGAAGAACGGACAATAGAGCTATTGCCAGAAGAAAATGAACAAGGAAGCGTAATAGTGATAGATGAATACAAAGAAGATGAAAAAAAAAGAGAGATGCAAGACTTTGTAAAATACTTCAAATACAGGTACAACGTATTAAAGGAAGTCCTGCAGGAGAGGATAGAGCTAAGAAACCCTATTTCAATAAACCGGATTTCAAACCAAAACCAGGGAGAGCCAATAACACTGATAGGCTTGATAATAGACAAAAGGGTAACAAAGAACGGAAACATAAGCCTGACCTTAGAGGATCCAACAGGTTCAGTAAACGTCTTGGTGAATAAAGGCAAGACAGACATATATAACTTGGCAAAAAACACGGTGCTGGATGAAGTGATAGGGGTAAACGGCTCATGCGGGAACAACATAATATTCGCCAACGACATACTCTTCCCAGACGTACCTCTAAGCAAAGAACTGAAAAAAGCCAAGGATGAAGTTTATGCAGTATTCATATCAGACCTCCACGTAGGAAGCAGGATGTTCCTTCAGGAAGACTTCCAAAACTTCCTCAACTGGCTAAATGGAGAATACGGAAACCACGAGCAAAAAAATATATCAAAAAAAGTAAAATACCTGTTCATAATCGGCGACCTAGTGGACGGGATAGGAATCTACCCCGAACAAGACAAAGAACTTGTAATAAAAGACATAAAGAAACAATATGAAAAATGCGCAGAATACTTGGCGCAGATAAGGAAGGACATAAAAATAGTGATATGCTCAGGAAACCACGACGCGCTAAGAATAGCAGAACCACAACCGAAATTAAACACAAAATTCGCGGAACAGATATATAACCTTAAAAACGCAACAATAGTAACCAACCCGGCAGTGGTCAACATACACTCTTCACAAAACTTCCCCGGATTTGACATACTGCTGTATCACGGCTACAGCTTCGATTACTACGTAAGCAACGTTGACACGATAAGAATGAACGGAGGATATGACAGGGCAGACCTCATAATGAAGTTCCTGCTACAAAAAAGACACTTGGCCCCGACACACGGATCCACGCTATACATGCCTGACACGAAAAAAGACGCGCTGATAATAAACAGGGTTCCAGACTTATTCGTAACAGGGCACATACACAAAGCAAACATAAGCCATTACAAAAACATAACCACCATATGCTGCAGCTGCTGGCAGTCAAAAACAACCTTCCAAGAAAAAGTAGGCCACAACCCCGAACCATCAAGAGTACCGATAGTCAACCTCAAAACAAGAGAGGCAAAAATGCTGAAATTCGGAGGATAAAAATAACCTCCAATTTTATATTTCAAACTACCAATAATAATAAATACTTGACAAAAATTTAACAGAACAAGGGGAAAAACGGGGGAAAATCATTCTCTAAGACCCGCGCTAAAAAATGGAGAAATACTTCGAAGAGATACAAAAAAACGTAACAAAACTATATATTGTAGCAGAAGAGGCCAGGAAAAAAAAGTTTGACCCAGCAGACCACGTAGAGATACCATTAGCAAGCAATATGGCAGAACGGGTAGAAGGCCTGATAAGTGCTATATCCCCCCAGATAAAAAACTCAGGAATTGTAAAAAGGATCCAGGAATTGGAAGCGCAATACGGTGCGCAAGACTGGAGAGTAGCCCTGCAAATCGCCCTGGAGGTGGCGCAAGAAAGATTCTGCAAATTCAAAGACAAGAAAGAAGCCATGGAGGTAGGGATAAGGGTAGGATTCGCCTACGTAACAGTAGGCGTAGTAGCATCACCATTAGAGGGGTTCGTAGAACTAAGGCTGCATAAAAGAAAAGACGGAAAAGAATACTTCGCACTAAGATACTCAGGGCCCATAAGAAGCGCAGGGGGAACAGGAGCGTCAGTATCGGTACTGATAGCAGACCACGTAAGAAAAAAGATGGGATACGATGTATATGACCCCACAGAAGAAGAAATACAAAGAATCATCACAGAACTAGAGGACTACCACGAAAAAGTCACAAACCTGCAATACTACCCAAGCGAAGAAGAAACATACTATCTTGTAAAACACCTTCCGGTACAGATTGACGGCGATGGGTCAGAAAAATATGAGGTAAGCAACTACAAAGACCTGCCAAGAATAGAAACGAACATCATAAGAAACGGGGTATGCCTGGTAATAGCGGAATGCCTGGCGCAAAAAGCGCAAAAAGTCAACGCCCAAATACAAAGATGGGGAAAAGACTTTGACATGGGGCACTGGAGCTTTCTGGAAGAATTCTTAGCAGTACAAAAAAAGAACAAAGCCAAAGAAACAGTCAAAGAAGGGAAAGAAGAGCTAATCAAACCAGACTACACATACATCAAAGACCTGGTAGCAGGAAGACCTGTGCTGTCCCACCCATTAAGGACAGGCGGCTTCAGGCTAAGATACGGAAGATGCAGGAACACAGGACTATCAGCAGACGGACTGCACCCAGCAACTATGAAAGCACTAAACGATTTCATAGCGATAGGGACACAACTAAAGACGGAACGACCAGGGAAAGGGACTACAACATACGTATGCGACCAGATTGAAGGGCCGATTGTAAAAATAAAAAACGGATCAGTACTGCTACTGGACACAGAAGAAAAGGCAAAAAAATACGTCAAAGAAATAGAAGAAATAATCTTTTGATTTCTTATAGCATGATTAATTAATTATTTGTGATTTATTGGTAACT